>CAIRSO010000227.1 GCA_903881215.1 uncultured Bacteroidia bacterium | reverse complement strand
TCTGGTATATCGTTCTTCATTGAAATTTATCCCCCGGTCAATAATCTCATCCCTTGAAAATGGAAGGGCAGGATTAAAATGGCCCATTGTACCAAAAATCTGAGAGGTAGGGATCTCCCAAATGCGGAAGAAACCAACGATGTGATCTATTCTGAAGGCATCAAAGTAAAATGCCATCTTTTTTAATCTGCTTTTCCACCATTTGTAACCATCTTTGGCCATCACCTCCCAATTGTATGTCGGAAAACCCCAGTTTTGTCCCTGGTCGGCAAATTCGTCAGGAGGTGCTCCTGCCTGTTGTGATAGATTAAATAATTCTGGCTTTGTCCATGCTTCCACACTGTTCGGACTAATTCCTATCGGGATATCTCCTTTCAGCACAATGCCTTTTCCCCGGGCATAAGCAACTGCTTCACTCAATTGTTTATGCGCATGGTATTGAATGAAATAATGAACGGCAATATCCGGATAGGAAGAGTTTTCAGGCGAGGTAAGCAAATGAATTTCTTCTTTGTTGTATTTTTGGAAGCTTTTCCAGAGTCTGAAGTTGGCAGTCTTATTCCGATCTCTCAGGTAACAGAAAGCAGCATAAGGAATTAACCAGGATTTGTTTTGTTCGAAAAATTCGAGGTATGCCTGACTATGAAGAAAGGAATCCATTTGTTGGTCGAAAATCAACTTAAAAAATTTCGACTTGACTTTATGAACTTCTTCGTAATGCACTGATTCTTGCGAGTTGAACCCTGAAAGCGTCTGAATAAAACCTACCATAAGGCTTTCTTCATCAAGCACCCCAATCTTGGTAATGTTAAGAAAAACAGGATGCAACGCCATTACTGAAATGGATTTGTAGGGATATGAATCGACCCAGCTGTGAGTAGACACGGTTTCGTTTAATGGCAAAAGCTGAATTAGTTTAAGTCCGGTTTTGCATGACCAGTCGACCAGTTGATATAAATCAGTGAATTCGCCGATTCCACCACTATGTTCCGACCGCAGTGAAAATAGTGGAACAGCAACACCGGCACCTTTCCACAAACCCCTTGACTGACGAAATTTTTCGTCAGTATGAATTTTTACTGACCTTTCTTCAGTACATACAAAATCCCGGATTACCCTGTTGTTTCCATCTTCCCATTCTATAACTCGCTTTTTATCAGGGTCATAGATCACATATTTATAGTGCAGAGGGAAATTTAATTTTGAAGCATCAAGATCTACATTCCAAATAGGCGAGTTAATGTCATCCATCAGAACTGCATCAGATTCTTTCCATGCTCCTAAAACTGCATCGGCTCCTAACACAGCGAACTTGTAATCGGAATGAATAGCAGGTGTATGAATCTGCAATCGCAGTATCCGCTTTGCTGGATTTGATTCCTTCGTTTCGATAGAATGTTCTCTCTTAAACAAAACATTTTGAAACGCAGAAGTGAACAAGGCATTCTCAGGGTCTGAACCAGTGCGCCAGAAATCGCGAAGACGTATCTCATCGGCTTCATTATTGTTTAAAATAATTTTTCTGTTGGTTCCCCATTCCCAAATGAAACTTCCAACGCTATTTTGAAGCAAATACTTGTATTCCAACAACTCTGATTTGGTTTCAAGATCGATTTGCCATTCCCCGGAAAAGTGGTTTTTCATGGGTAAAGCATGATTCGGATTCCATTCTCCAAATTGAGGAGTTGATCCTGAAATAAAAAGTGTCTCTCCCCAGGTTGTTTGATAATCGATTTTAAATGATAGCTTCATTTTTATCCCCTTTTAATAAGTCTGGTTTATTGCTGTTCTTCTTTTTCAAAATTACAAATCTGTAAGGTAATTCTGATAATTTGTAAACTAATTATTCTTCCTTAGAATCCTTTGTACATTTTATGCGTATGAATCTCATGTATAACAGATTTACTATTGATAAGGTTCTAAAAATGACCATAGATTTCACGACAACCCCTTTACCAAGATTGATCAAATCGATCGCACTTCCATCGAGTATTGGATTGATATTTAATACGTTATTTAATGTTGTAGACACTTACTATGGTGGACTTGTCTCCACGACTGCCTTGGCGGCATTGTCGCTATCTTTTCCGGTATTTTTTATTATTCTTTCCATTGGTATGGGAATGGGTACCGGAACTACGGCACTTATTTCCTCTTCCTTGGGCGCAGGCGACCATAAGAAGGCCAGGATTTATGCAGCACAAGCCATCACGTTATCATTTTTTAATGCATTGTTGCTGACTATCCTCGGCGTCATACTTGCCCCATATCTTTTAAAAATTCTTGGTGCAAGAAATGAATATCTCGGAATCGCAGTTGCATATATGAATATCATCTTATCAGGAACGCTTTTCTTTTTACTAAATAGTATTCTAAATGCGACGCTAACATCCAGAGGTGATACCAAAACTTACAGAAATTTTTTGGTTGCCGGGTTCTTTCTAAATGTAATTATGGATCCCTGGTTCATGTATGGTGGTTTTGGGGTTCCTGCAATGGGAGTTGGAGGTATAGGTTTTTCAACTGTCATCATTCAGATCCTTGGATCAGGATATTTGATATATAGAATTAGAAAGAGAAAAATTTTGGAAGGCATTACCTGGCAGGACTATATCCCTCAGAAAGGGTATTTTTTAGAGCTTTTTAAGCAAGGCTTTCCCGCCAGCCTCAACATGCTGACTGTTGCCATTGGGATTTTTGTAATTACTTATTTTGCTGGTAAATTCGGTAAAGAGGCTGTTGCTGCATATGGAATTGCTACAAGAATAGAACAGTTGGTACTTTTACCTACCATTGGCTTGAATATAGCCGCTCTTACTATTGCCGCACAAAATTTGGGAGCAGGTTTGCCTGGCAGGGTTTTTGAATCCTGGCGACTTAATATTATTTATGGGTTGCTGATAATATTGGCCGGAATCATTAGTGTAGTGATCTTTGCTGAACCACTTATGAAAATTTTTTCGTCCGACCCGCAAGTAATCCTAATTGGCAAGGAATACCTTGGCGTGGCTACACTTTTCTTTTTTGCTTATATATTTCTAAATATTTCTGTATCAACCCTACAAGGAATTAAAAAACCCATGTATGCCATCTTCGTTGGTACCTATCGTCAATTCCTTCTCCCGCTGCCTTTGTTCCTGCTTTTATCCATTCATTTGGGATGGGGAACCAAAGGAATTTGGTGGGGCATATTTTTTGCTAACTGGAGTGCTGCGATTTTTACTTTTTTTTATACCCGAAACAGGCTCAAAAAGCTCAAGGAGATAAAAGTCAGCTAACTTGTTGCCATGCGAGGAAAGACTTGAGACATAAGACATGAGACATAAGAGCTTTATGAATCAAGCAAATATCAATTTACTATAGTCACTTTAGCTCACTCTAGTCACTTCTTGGAGTTATCTTTCAAAGAGACCGTTCTATTGAATACCAATTTATCTAAGCTTGAATCGGGATCAACATTGAAATATCCAAGTCTTTCAAATTGAAAATTTGATAGAGGAGTGGCATCTTTGACAAAAGGCTCAATGAAACAGTTGCTCAGAATTTTCAGTGATTCGGGATTTAGAAATTCTAAAAAACCTTTGTCTTTGTGTCCGTCAGGATCCTGATCTGTGAAGAGTCGGTCATAAAGTCTTACTTCACATGATATCGCGTTTGCATCAGCAACCCAATGAAGTGTCGCCTTTACTTTTCTTCCGTCAGGTGCATTGCCCCCTTTTGTTTCAGGGTCGTATGTGCAAAGCAACTCAAGTATATTCCCTGAATTGTCTTTAATTACTTCATTACATTTTATGAAATAGGCATACCGTAAACGGACCTCTTTTCCAGGTGCCAGTCGGTAGAATTTGGAAGAGGGTTCTTCCAAAAAATCTTCACGTTCGATGTAAATTACTTTTGAGAAAGGCACTTTTCTTTTGCCCATACTTTCATCTTCTGGATTGTTCACTGCATCAACCTCTTCGACAACACCTTCGGGATAGTTCGTAATGACAATTTTAAGCGGATCCGTCACGCACATCACCCTTTGTACTTTTTTATTGAGGTCTTCGCGTATGCTGAATTCCAGTAAAGCTACGTCAGTAACACCATCTACCTTGGTAATACCTACCATATCGGCAAAGTTTCGGATAGATTCAGGTGTATAACCTCTTCGCCGAAGTCCGCAGATAGTGGGCATTCTTGGGTCATCCCAATCCTTTACATATCCCTCTTTTACCAATTGGAGCAATTTGCGCTTGCTCATAACTGTTGAAGTGATATTCAAGCGAGAAAATTCAATTTGTCGTGGTCGGTAATCAGAATCTTTCAGCTCTTCAACGAACCAATCATAAAGAGGGCGGTGAACTTCAAATTCGAGTGTACAAATAGAATGTGTGATTCCCTCCCAGTAATCTGACTGTCCATGTGCATAGTCATACATTGGGTAGATACACCATTTGTCGCCGGTACGGTGATGGGGTTGTTTCAGAATCCGGTACATCAACGGATCCCTCATATGCATATTGGGAGATGACATGTCGATTTTAGCCCGCAGAACACATGCTCCTTCGTCGTATTTCCCTGCTTTCATATCCTCAAAAATCTGGAGATTGACAGCAGGAGAGCTTTGACGCGTTGGACTTTCTACGCCAGGACGAGTAGGGGTGCCCCTTTGTTCACTTATCACCTCCTGACTTTGAAAATCGATGTATGCTTTTCCCTTTTTGATGAGTTCAACAGCAAAATCATATAGCTTGTCAAAATAGTCGGAGGCGTAATACAGACGATCTTCCCAGTCGAATCCAAGCCATTTGACATCATCCATAATAGAATCAACATATTCAGTCTCCTCTTTCGCAGGGTTGGTATCGTCGAATCGCAGGTTCGTTTTTCCACCGAATAGTTTGGCAGTGCCAAAGTTCAGACATATTGATTTAGCATGTCCAATATGAAGGTATCCATTGGGCTCCGGTGGGAATCGTGTATGTACTCTTTTGTCGTTTTTGCCTGCTGCCAGATCCTCAACAATTTGTTGCTGAATGAAATTTTTTGGAACGATTGGGTCCATAATGTCTACTTTTTTTATAGTGCGCTAAAGTGACTAAAGTGAC
>CAIRSO010000226.1 GCA_903881215.1 uncultured Bacteroidia bacterium | reverse complement strand
GAAAAATCAGCTTTCTTTTTTTCATACTATAATAATTTGTTTTTTAAAGGTAGTATGGAACTCCATGTTGCATAAATTATTATCATTTTCTTGGGTGTTGTGAAGCAACATGTTCGTTTCATAAATTAATAAACTTAAAGTTTGATAAACGGCTAAACTTGAAAATATTTGGATTGAAACGTGATAGAAAAAACTTTGCACAAGAATCCCTAAAACAGATTACACCAAAGTTACAAATGAGTTAAATTATTAAATACCGGGGATAAATTTGAATTTTCACAATTCTCCAGCTTTCATTGATCTTATTCGAAAAGATAGAATAAATAGTAAATTAGTCTGTTAAAATCAGGATCAACATTCGAAAATACAAAAAATTATTTATGTTTTTACAGCTCTTATCAATTGATGAGAAAAATCATAGTATTTGACATAATTCTAAAAAAAAGCCCCACTATTTGAAAATAGTGAGGCTTTTTTTGGCTGGAGAGGTTCCTATTTTATGATCTGTCGGATCTCAATATTTCTATAAGATACTTTGCCATGATCTCCCTGAAGGTAGAGCGGTCCGGGGACGAATTCGTCAGGTGTGATGGCTCCTCCCGTACAGCCCAGAGCAGGTTGGTTATTGATGATGGTCTTGCCGTTCAGAATCACGGTCACATGCCTGTTGCAAAGTGTAATATCCACGTCCTGCCAGGTTCCGGCAGGTTTTTCTGCCGATTCGGATGGGGTGATCCTGCTGTAAAGCGCTCCCATGTTGTGCGGATCAAGCTTTTTACCATAACTGTCAAGTACCTGAATTTCGTAGATGCCTCGCAGGTAGATCCCGCTGTTGCTTCCGGCCGGAACATTGACCTGCAATTTCAGGTTGAAGTCTTCAAATTTATCAACCGTGCAAAGGTTGCCGTAAGGAATATGGGGCTGTCCCTCTTTCTGGATTGGATCATTGATCAGCTCTCCGTTAACGATCGACCAACCGTTTACATTTTTCTCTTCCAGAAGTTTCCAGCCAGTAAGATCTTTGCCATTGAGCAATTTGACAGGTTTGCCATAAATGACTTTGGAGAGGTCGGGCGCAACAGGAAGATCGGCAATTTTCTTGCCTGTGAAACGCATCCTGGAAATGCTGCCATCTTTATCAGGTGCGATTACTTCACCCACCAGCTGATCTCCAAAAAAAGTAAAAAGGTACAAGGTATTGACGATGTGCGTGCGGGTTGCTGTTCCTGTAGCATCTTTTGTCCGGACAATGTTGCGGGTGCGGGTAACAACAAGCGATTCCCCTTGCATGTAAACACTGGTAACCGGCTCAACGCTACCACCATACCAGAGTAAACTGGCATCGAGGTAACCATCCATCTGCTTAACCTCCAGCCAGCCGGCACCACCGGAAAGGAAGAGGGCCCAGCGCCCAAGAAATGGCTTTACAGAGTCAATGGCCTTGGTAACATTCGGTATTGAAAGCATTAGAAGCAATGATCCGATCAGACTAATTTTTCTTAACATGGGATGAAGTTTTAGTTTGGAATTGTCGTATAGTTTGAATTGTCAATCAAAGTTAAGGAAATGTTTGAAATGTTTGAAATGTTTGCACTTCGACTTCGCTCAGTGACCGGTGATTTTTCAAACTTTTATCTTGTCAGAAAAGCCTTTTTACAGTAACTCCTCAAACCCGGGAATGGCATCCAGTTTCATAGGTCTTCCATGGTTCAGTCCGACACCGATGACTTTTGCATGAGACACCAATTTATTCTCTGGTAGCTTAAAAATATCCTGCTCGAAGATCAGTCTCAAATGGCCCTCTTTTCTGGTGGTTACCGTGACTTTGAAAATATCACCACTTCTTAATGAGTATTTGTAATCAATCTCCACCCTTGAAACAATCAGGTCAATTCCTTCATTGTGAAGTCTGGCAAAATCTATTTTTTTACCTAACAGAAACTGATGTCGGGCATGTTCATAATAGTTTTGATAGACAGCATTGTTGACAATTCCCTGCAGATCGCACTCATAGTCACGCACAGAGAATTCGAGTTCATAGGGAGTTATTGTTTTCGGATGGTCATTCATTTGATAATAATTTGATTTTCACTTGTCAAATGGAATCGGAGATCGGCGAAGCCAATACCCATATAATCATTTTCGGTTGGTCCCGCCATGTCGGGTTGGGTATTTCATGAGTGCTAAAATTATCCGGCTATCAGAAGAAAATAATTCTTCTTTCCTTTTTGAACAAGCAGGTATTTCCCACCAATCAGCTGAGAGGCAAGTACTGACTGCTCTGCAGTATCTATCTTAATCTTGTTGATGGATACTCCTCCACCGGCAATCGTACGGCGAGCCTCACCTTTGGAAGGAAAAACTTCGCATTTCTCAGCTAAAAGCTCAATGACATTGATTCCTTGTTCCATTTCCATGAGAGATACATCGAATTGCGGAACGCCTTCAAAAACCGACAAAAAAGTTGCTTCATCCAACTTGCGTAAAGAATCTTCTGTCCCTTTTCCAAATAAGATTTCAGAAGCTTCCACGGAAGTGTCATAGGCTTCCTCCGAATGGACCATGCATGTTACCTCTTTGGCCAGACATTTTTGAAGAAGGCGCAAATGAGGTGCTTCAAGGTGTTCATTCACCAAGGCATCTACTTCGTCTTTCGACAAAAGCGTGAATATTTTGATGTATTTCTGCGCATCTTCATCGGATGTGTTTAGCCAGAACTGGAAGAATTTATATGGTGAAGTGCGGATTGGATCAAGCCAGACATTGCCCGATTCGGTTTTCCCGAACTTGGTGCCATCGGCTTTTTT
>CAIRSO010000225.1 GCA_903881215.1 uncultured Bacteroidia bacterium | reverse complement strand
TGTTTTAGCTTATCCGGAATCAGGGTTTGCAACTACTCTTGTCCAAGGCTCAGTGCAAATATTCCGTGAAATAAGTAAACAACGGCTGATAATAAAACCTGGTCAACAAGTTAAATTGGTTGGCGATAGCCTGCTTACCTCAAAAGTTGAAACTGAGTTGTTTACCTCCTGGAAAGACGGTAAACTGATCTTCAGACGAGAACCTTTTCCCAACCTCATGAAGCGTCTTGAGAGATGGTTTAATGTGAAAATTGAATATCAACCCGAACATTTTAAGGATCTCTGGTATTCGGGAGCTATTGAAAATGAAACTATTACAGAAGTTATGGAGATGATTGGCACAGCAGCACCTGTACAATTTACCTTTAATTCTAAAACAAGAATCATTCAAGTGATGCCACGAAAAAAGTAATACAAAAATTCAACTAAATATTGATAAAATGAGGTAGTAATAAAAAAGAGAGAAGCAGGAACTAGCACTTCCCACTTCTCTGACATTCGGTTAATTTATTTACAAGTTTAAACCAAACATTTCAAAATTATGAAAAAAAAGCGAGGTTTTCATGGCCTTGGGTCATGTTATTTACAAATCTTTAGAAAAATGAAACTAACAGTACTGGCCTTACTACTTTCCTTTGCTGGTGCCTGGGCTTCTTCGGGATATGCCCAAACGACCCGCCTGACAGTGGAAGCAAGGAATCTGAGAATGGAAGAATTTTTCAGGAAAATTGAAGATCAGAGCGAATACCGGTTTTTTTACAGCGTAAAAATTAATGTGGAAAGAACCGTCAATGGTAGTTTTGAAAATAGCCTTATTGCAGATGTGTTGGATGATATTCTCAAAAATACTGACATCAAGTATGAGGTTAAAGGGAAACAAATTATTCTTTCTCCTCTTGAATCACCGACAGCAACCGAACAGAAACAAAAATCTGTTTCAGGAAAAATCACCGACTCCTCAGGAGCCACTATCCCAGGTGTTTCGGTGGTTGTAAAGGGAACAACTTTGGGAGTTATCACTGATTCAGAAGGGAAATACACACTTTCAGGCATTCCTGAAAATGGTGTTTTGCAGTTCTCGTTTGTTGGGATGAAAACTCAGGAAATAAAAGTAGGAGCCCAGGCAACTATAAATGTTGTTTTAGCTGAAGAAACAGTTGGAATTGAAGAGGTGGTGGCTATTGGTTATGGTACAGCCAAGAAGTCAGATTTAACGGGTGCAATTTCGCAAGTCAAAGCAGATAATTTGAAAATATTTTCACCATCTAATGTTAGTGATTTGTTACGTACAAGCACAGCTGGACTTTATGCCGGCTATTCCGCTACTGCAAAAGGAAATACTTCTTTGTTAATTCGCGGAGAAACAACATTGACTGCTGGTTCTTCTCCCCTCATTGTTTTGGATGGCGTTATATATAGCGGAGATCTTTCAGATATTAATCCTGATGATATTGACAGGATGGATATCATGAAAGATGCAAGTTCTGCAGCCGTTTACGGATCAAAAGCAGCAAGTGGCGTAATTGCTATTACCACTAAAAAAGGTACTGGAGAGAAACCCACCATCACCTTTAACAGTACTGTCGGTATTGCTACGGCGGCTAACAGGGTAAAACCCTATAATAGTGAGGGATTTACTCAGTGGAGATCTGATATGTTTAAATCAGTTTTCAGTGCAACAGTTCCACAGGAACCCTGGAGCCCATTTGATGATCCCAGAACTATAGACCCGCTATACAAACAACAATGGTTGGCTTACCACAGCACCAATGAAGCAAACCAGGTTGATGCCTGGTTGGCAGCATTGAGATTTACCGGCAATGAAATTGAGAATTACAAAGGAGGAAAAACGATTGACTGGGAGGATTATATCTATCACAATGGGCTAAGACAAGATTACAATGTTAGCCTGTCAGGGAAAAAGAACGATTTTACCTATTATTGGTCCCTGGGATATATGAATAATGAAGCATTAACAAAGGGGGATGAATTTTCTACTATCAGGTCAAGAGTAAATTTGGAAGGTCAAGTGACAAAATTCCTTAAAATCGGTTTGAATGCCCAGTTTTCTTTTCGGGATGAGAGTGCAGTTCCGGCAAATAATGACCAGTATATGAACCTGACACCCTATAGTTCCTATTATGCAAATGATGGCACTACACTAAGGTTATATCCAAACGATGATATTAATGCTACGCATCCCTTGCTGGACCGTACATACAGAGAACGGGAAATGCAGTATTATACCTTTTTCCCTAAAATATATTCTGTCCTGGATCTTCCGTTTGGTATAACTTACACCATGAACCTCACTGCCAACCTGGACTTTTACCATAACTATGTTCATGATTCATCGGCTCATCCTCGGTGGGGTTTATATGGTGGTTCAGCTACCCGCGAAAGTTCAATAAACAGACAATGGCAGATCGACAATATTATTAATTGGAATAAAACCTATCTGGACCAGCACAAAATAGATGTCACTTTACTTGCCAATGCCGAAAAGGTCAAGATGGATTCGGACGGAATGACCAATCGAAATTTTTCTCCCAATGATATTTTAGGGTACCATAATATTTCAACGGGAACATTGCCTGTGCTTTCCAGCGATGATCAGGTTAAAACCTCAGATGCATTGATGGCACGTTTAAATTATCAATACGACAAAAAGTATTTATTGACACTTTCTATTCGCAGAGACGGTTCTTCTATATTTGGATATGCCAATCCAAGGGCGAATTTCCCTTCTGCTGCTCTGGGTTGGGTGGTAACAGAAGAAGATTTTTTCAATTCCGGATTTGTAAATTATCTCAAGTTAAGGACATCATGGGGTGTTAATGGTAATAGTGCAATTACCAATTATGCTGCATTATCGAGAATCGCCACCGGAAAATCATTAAATGCAAACCAGAGTGGAACCGTTATTTCTATTCCGACACTTGTGATTACTTCCATGGAAAATAAAGACCTGAAATGGGAGAGAACAGAAGCTTTTAACTTTGGATTGGATTTTAATATTTTCAACGGGATACTCACTGGTACTATTGATGCCTATGGCATGAAAACATCGGATGTACTGGTAAATCGACTATTACCAACGATCACTGGATTTGACAGGGTTTATGCTAACCTGGGAGAAGTAAAAAACAGAGGCATCGAACTGTCTTTAAATAGTTTGAACATGAAAAATCCCAATTTTGAATGGAGAACTAACTTAGTCCTTTCAGCTAACAGGAATGAAATTGTTTCGATAACCGGTGATAAAGTTGATGTACTGGATAAGAATGGGAATGTTATTGGACAAAAAGAACCTGATGATAAAACCAATAACTGGTTTATCGGACAGTCAAAAGACATCATTTGGGATTACAAAATTATAGGAACCTGGAAAACCGGACAGGAAGCTGAAGCTGCCAAATGGAGTCAGGCTCCAGGTGATTTTCGCTTGCAGGACGTGAACAATGATGGTATACTAACAGATGATGACAAACAATTTTTGGGTAACAAAACACCGCGTTATTCCTGGAGTATGACTAATAATTTCCTTATTTATAAAAATTTTGAAGCCTCCTTTGTTTTATATTCCCCTTGGGGACAGATGTCAGCTTATGATTTGGCAAAGCATGACAACCATATTGAAGACCGGAGAAATTCATGGGATATTCCTTATTGGACACCCGATAATCAAGTTGACGATTACGCTCGCCTACGATCTGCGCCTGCCAAGGGAGTGAGTTATACTGCCTGGTTTGACCGTTCTTATATTCGGGTTGAAAATATTGGAGTGTCCTATCGTATGCCAGGAAAATCCTTAAATAAGACGTTCATCAAAGATTTAAAAGTATCCCTTAACATCCGCAATGCAGGTCTTTGGGCTCCAACATGGAAATTCGGTGATCCTGAAGATGGAACACGTGCGCAACGCATTTATTCATTTGGCTTGAATCTAACCATTTAAAAATTTAGCAAAAGGATTAATTTCTAAAATACTAAAGCAATGAATCAATATATAAATATTATAAAAGCAGGATGCATTATTTTCATGTACCTGATTCTGGGATCTTGCAATGAAAGCTTTCTGGAACCGAAGCCGCTTTCGTTTTATGCTCCCGAAAATGTACTTATTGACCAAAAAGGGTTGCAGTCGGTTTTAGACAATGCCCTGATAAAACT
>CAIRSO010000224.1 GCA_903881215.1 uncultured Bacteroidia bacterium | reverse complement strand
TCAATGTCTACTCTGACATAAAATTGCCTTATGGTTTTAGCTACAGGGTCAATTATTCAAATACATTCAATTGGTCTAAATTGTTTAATTACAACAAGATATATAATTCCGATGAGGGAGTTAAACGTTTGGGTGATGGTTCAAGAAATATTGGCGAAGGATACAACTGGGTGCTTGATAATGTGATTAAATGGGACAAGACTATATTGAAAAATCATACCGTCAATCTCACTCTTCTATACAGTCGTGAACATGCCCAAAGTACCTCTTCGAATCTATCCAGCAACAACATGTGGAGTGACGCTTTAGGATACAACGGATTGCAAATGGGGCAGAATCCTACACTAATTACCAATGCAGGAGAAGACAATACCATCTCTTCGATGCTTCGATTGAATTATCGTTTTAAGGACAAATACCTGTTAACCTTAACTGCGCGCCGCGATGGATATTCAACTTTTGGGGAAGGTCACAAATTCGGAACATTCCCGTCTGCCGCAGCAGGGTGGAACATCACGGAAGAGGGATTTATGAAAAAATTCATCTGGATAAACAATTTGAAAATCAGGGTTTCTTACGGAAGTAGTGGAAATCAGGCCATTGGTAGATATGCATCGCTAAGTAAGATGAGTACAACGTACTATGTTTATGGAGATGGTGGTACCTCTGTGGCCGGATTATATAATTCTTCGGTCGCAAACCCAGAATTGGGTTGGGAAACTACAAGGTCCTCGAACATTGGGTTGGATTTTTCACTTTTAAAAAACAGGGTATCAGGTTCAGTCGAATATTATAATACTAAAACCCATAATCTGCTCCTGCAAAGAACAATCCCTACCATGAACGGTGCAAGTTCAGTATGGCAGAATATCGGTGCGACTCACAATGAAGGTGTTGAGGTAACATTAAATACCGTCAATATAAGCAGCAGAAATTTCAAATGGAATACTTCATTTAATTTTTCAACCAATAAAAACAAGATCACTAACCTTGTCGGGGATGCCAATGGCGATGGTATAGAAGACGATATTGTCGCTTCAGGTTGGTTTATAGGACAACCAATCACTGCGAATTATGATTTCTCCTGGGATGGGATTTACCAGGTTGGTGAAACCATGCCCAGCTGGGCAAAACCGGGTTTTCCAAGAATCATCGATTGGAATAAGAATGGGGTAATTGACGCCGGTGATAAACACGTGATAAGCGCTGATCAACCAGATTTCCGCATAAGCATATCAAATACTTTCAGCTACAAAGGTTTTACCTTCAATTTCCTGGTTAATTCGCAAAACGGAGGTTACAAAGCTTCTCCACAATTCATATTAGGACAAGACTTTTACAACCGTGCCAACTCGTTAAACATTCCTTACTGGACTCCGGAAAATAAAATAAATGATTGGCCGGTCGTCAATTTTGGTAATCCTTGGGGCCAGAAATTTTATGCCAGCAGAAGCTTCATTCGCCTTCAGGATGTAACACTTTCCTATGATTTGTCTAAATCCCTTCTTAGTAAAGTAAAAATAGAGGGATTAAAGTTATATCTAAGTGGAAAGAATTTATATACTCTGACAAATTGGCCTCTCTGGGATCCGGAAATTGGAGATGTAAACCGTTATGATTATGGGCCAATGTACAGGACCTTTGTAATCGGAATTAATGTAACACTTTGAAATATTGAACGATATGAAATTCTATAATATACTCATTGGATTATGTTGCTTTGGATTTGTGACATTATTCACTTCTTGTAATGAATCGATCTTGAAAGAAACGCCAATGGACTTTTTTAGTCCAGAAAATACCTTTCTGAGCAAAGCTGGTTTTGATGCCGCAATTACCGGATTACACGATGGAGTCAGGGATGAAATGGCTTTTGCAGATAATCATAACGAAAATTCAATGAATCATTTTACTGATTTATGGACAGACGCACCTGTCGCTCCAACTGTTGTTGATAGTCAGTGGCTGACTTTAAATCCAACCTCCTCATTCCCTGTGTTTTACTGGGACTGGGCTTATAAGCAAGTGATTGCCAGAGCCAACACGATTATCACACGAGCTGAAAATCCCGATATCAAATGGAATGCTTCAACGGATAAAAACCAGATTGTAGCTGAAGCCAGATTTTTAAGGGGATATGCTTATTCAGTTCTGGTCAACCTTTTTGGTGGTGTTCCTATTGTGAAAGAAGAGGTTACTACACCAAAATTTGATTACATGAGAGCGAGTAAGACCGAGGTCCTTAATTTTATAGTCTCGGATTTGACATTCGCTTCTCAAAACTTGCCTTTAACAACCACACAACCGGGGAGAATAGTGAAAGCAGCCGCCGACCATTATTTATCTGAAATGTATTTGTGCCTGGGTCAATATGATAATGCGATTTCTTCTGCATCATCGGTAATTAACGCTGGATTATATAAAATCATGACCAAACGGTTTGGCGATCTTTCCAGACCAGGGGATGTTTTTTCGGATTTATTCTGGACAAAACAACTCAATTATTCTGCTTCAGGGAATATGGAAACAATTTGGGCGTTACAAGTAGAGTATGGTGTAACCGGAGGGATTCCTGGTGATGGCGGGAATGCTCAACTTAGACATTATGGTCCTGCATTCGATAACCTTAAAGATCCGAACAACAAACAAGCCATCCTCGTTTGTGACAGTCTTGGCAGGGGGAATGGTTGGATCACTCCCACTTATTATGCCAGAAATACTATATGGGTAAGTGATTGGACCAGAGACATTAGAAACTCAAAATATAATATACGCAGGGATTTCTATTACAACAATCTGGCTCCTTTTAAAGGACAAAAAATTGAAATGGTTACTGGTGCTGATGGCAAAGCCTATTGGAAAGGAACTACCCCGCTTAAACTTGTGGTTCCCATTGATACTTTGCGCTTTATGTTCCCATGGTTTAGAAAACTTGAAGGGAACTACAATGGCAATGCCAGTTCCGGTAAAACGTACAATGAATTCATAAAAGCTCGTCTGGCTGAAACTTATTTACTGCGAGCAGAAGCCTACCTAATGAAAGGAGATAAGCAAAAGGCTGCTGATGACATAAATGTTCTTCGTAATCGTGCTTCAGCAACACCCGTTGATCCTGCCAAAGTTGATATTGACTATATTCTGGATGAACGCGCACGGGAATTGATGTGCGAAGAACGCAGGCTGCGTACCCTTATCCGAATGGGGAAAGTCCTGGAAAGGGTTCCCAAATACAATTTTCGGGAAAGGGATATGAATTCAGGAGTAAGCTATTTGAAGTCCAATAAAAACGAATTATGGCCTATACCTCAAAGCGCCATTGATGCAAATAAGGATACAAAACTAGAACAAAACCCAGGCTATTAATTATTCAAACCAAGCTAGTCCGCCTTCTAAGGAAGCGGGAGAGTCAATTCAAAACAGAGCAATAAAAAAAAAATCATATGAAAACAAAAATTACCATTCTTTTTCTTTTGGGATATCTCATAATATCGTCTATGAATTTGAAGGCGCAGCAGCGCGCCTCGTGGATGAAGGGAAAGTGGGGTGTAATGATACACTATCAGGCTGGATGGTTGGCACAAGAAAACAAATTAGACTCGATTACTCTGGATAAGTGGAATGATCTTGTTGATAATTTTGACTGTGAAGGACTTGCCCAACAGTTGTCAGATGCAGGTGCTAAATATCTGATAATAACTATTACTCATGCTGCCCCATATTTCTGTGCACCAAATTTGATGTACGATCATTATACAGGTTTAATACCAAGCAGATGCAGTAAAAGAGATCTGGTTGCTGATTTATCAGTGGCCTTAAGTAAACATGGAATTAAAACCATAGCCTATATTGGCGGTCCTCCGCCACACAGAAACCAATCTGAAATAAAAGGCTTCGCTCTTGACCGAAACGATAATCGGCAAAGTGAAGGTCTACTTCGTTGGCAAGAGGTAATCCGTGAATATTCTATACGTTGGGGTGAAAAAGTAAGTGGCTGGTGGATGGATGGCTGTTATTCAGCTAACATAATGTACCGGCAACCAGATGCCCCAAATTTTGCTACAATGGCCGCAGCAGCAAGAGCAGGAAATCCAATGAGTATCGTTGCATTTAATACTGGCGTTTATCCTCGCATTCATTCTGTAACTCCTTATGAAGACTATACAGCTGGTGAAATTAATGCTCCTGACAGCGTTGTAATAAAATACAATAATAATGGAATTATGGACGGAAGTCAGCTCCAAATTTTGACTTTTCTAGGAAAATTCTGGGGGCAAGGTAACCCACGGTTTACTGATGATCAGGTAATAAAATGTAGTCAAAATATTATCAAATCAAGTGGAGCCATTACGTGGGACTGCCCGGTTCTTCCATCCGGATTGATTTCAGAGCCATTTTTAAAACAACTTAAATCATTAGGTAAAGCACTTGATGTCAAATAGAAAATCCACCGAAGGTGCCAATTTACACTTGGTGCCTTCGGTAAGAATATTCAAACTTAAGCATGTAACAAAACTGAATCACATGAAATCACCATGATTTATCAATCACCAACCGAAATGATAATGATCTTCATGGCTATTCCATCTGACCATTAAAAAACAAAATATTAACAGATGAAACAAAAATTCAGCTTTCTTTTACTTTTGGGACTTCTCTTTTTATGGCCCACAGATATGGAGGCGCAACCGCATGCCTCCTGGATGAAAGGGAAATGGGGTATCATGACCCACTATCTGGCCGACTGGAGATCACAAACTGATAGTATCCAGATGAATGTAACGCAATGGAACAAAATGATTGACCATTTCGATACAGATGGATTGGCACGCCAGATCGCCTCCATCGGTGCCCACTATTACATCCTTACTATAGGTCAGAATTCAGGATTCTACCTGTCGCCTAATGCCACATATGATAAACTAACGGGGATAAATCCGAGCAAATGCTCGCAGAGAGATTTGATAGCCGATATGGCGAAAGCTTTGGCAAAATATAACATTAAGATGATCGCATATCTTCCTTCTGGCGCACCTGGGCTAGACAAGGAAGCCTGTTCAGCCCTCGAATGGCAAAACAAAAAGCAACCTGCCCCCAACAAGGAATTCCAACTAAAATGGGAACAGGTTATTCGCGAATGGTCCCTTCGCTGGGGAAATCAGGTAGCAGGCTGGTGGTTCGATGGCTGCTACTGGCCGAATACCATGTACCGCGAGGCTGATACGCCGAATTTCGCCTCATTTGCCGCTGCGGCAAGGGCAGGAAATCCCAACAGCATTGTAGCATTTAACTCTGGAGTTTATCCCAGGGTACATTCGATCACTCAATTCGAAGATTATACGGCAGGTGAAATCAATGATCCGGAAAATGTGGTTATCAAAAACAATTACAATGGCAACATGGACGGATGTCAATTCCATATTCTAACTTATCTTGGTCAAACCTGGGGAAAAGGCAATCCGCGGTTTACGCATGAGCAAGTTATTAATTGCAGTAAGAACATCATAAAGGAAAAGGGTGCAATTACCTGGGATTGCCCAGTTTTGCCATCAGGATTGATTTCTGAACCATTTTTCAAACAGTTATCTTCTTTAGGCAAGGAATTAAATGGAATTAAATAATCAGATGGAGTCAAATAGCAATCATTTTCAGTTTAGAGGGATTCCTTCATCTTTTGCATTAGCAAGGAAACGAATAAGATATACCCTACTGTTTTGTATTCTGCTATCTTCTGAAATTGTTGTAGCAAAGACTTTTTACATAGCAAAAGATGGGCGAGACAACAACAGTGGCTTAATCACAAGTCCTTTTTTCACCATTCAGAAAGGTGCAGATTTAGCACAACCCGGAGATACAATTTTTGTTTCCGAAGGCATTTACAGAGAGCGTGTTTCACCACCTAGGGGTGGAACAGAAAATGCTCCAATAGTATACATGGCAGAACCGGGAAAACGGATATATATCAAGGGTTCTGATGTTTATAACGGCAAATTACAAAAAGTGGTTAATAACATATATGGCTGCAATTTGTCGATAATGCATTTTACCGATGATGTTTATTTTGATAGTGCCAATCCGTTTAAAGTTGGGGTTGCTTCAACTCCTTTTGAACGGGATGGTACTCCTGAAGGGGTGAAGGAGGTTGTTTATAATTTAGGTCAGGTATTTGTTGATGGGATGATGTATCAACAATACCCTTTGAAGGAAGAAATGCTATTAAATAAAGCAAGCTGGTGGTATAATTTAACAACAAATCAGGTACTTATAAATTTTGATGTCAACCACCAGCCGAATCACTCCCAGATAGAACTTACTACACGGCGTAGAATTTTTGCACCACATGTGCGTGGTCTTGGATATATCCATGTAATAGGTTTCATAATGGAGCACTGCGGCAATCAATACCCACGCAATTTTTGGGAAAAGAGGGAAAACGGTCAGGCAGGAGCATTGGGAACTCGCAGTGGAAATCATTGGTTGATCAAAAACAATGTAGTTAGGTATGCTGCTAATATTGGTATTGATTGTGGAACGGAGGGTGTAAATAATGAAATTAAGCCCCAAAGGATATATAAAACTGAAGAAGTCTTGAACAACTGCATTGAAAACAACTATGTTATTGATAATGGGTGTACAGGGATCACCGGTTGTGGTTCAACCAATTTAATTGTAAGGGGTAATGTGGTGATGTACAACAATAACCAGATGTATAGGGGCAAAAAGCGTTGGGAGTCGGCAGGCATAAAATTTCATGATAACAGAAATTGTTATATTTCCGAAAATTTGATTGCCAACAATTTTTCTTATGGGATTTGGTTTGACAATCAGTATTTAAATGCAAGGGTATCGAGGAACATAATTGTAGACAACTCGCGAAGTGGAATATTCTTGGAGATGGGCGACTATGATTTTGGCGCAGTTATGATTGACCATAACTCGATCTTGAATAACTTGGAAAACCAGATATATATGCATGATGCCTCTGGCGCTCTATATACTAATAACTTGATATCAGGTTCTCGAAAAATCATAATGGATGAGGCGAATGTTCATACAGGTATCAAGAATTCAGAACAATATGGACAGGCAATTTACATCAGGCAGGTTGGTCCACGTACTAAGACATATCACAACGCGTTTTATAACAATATTATTTGTAATAGCGATATATTCTATGATATCAATTACCCAATGTGGCGTGGCGGCGAGCAGCGCTTTTTAGGTAATGTATACGACAATGGGGCTACTGAAAAAAAGTTTTTTATTAATCCGACTTCCGATTCACCACAACCAATGAGCGATTCTTTATTTATGGAAAGAGTTGCTTATGATACCGGTTTTGGGAAAGATAAAGTCAGTGGAAAAGACAGTAAAAAAGCAGAGATGGATCTTGAAAGTTGGCAAAAATTCTGGAAATCACACTCTATGCATTACGATGGTGATGCCCAGATTGTTGAACGCATAGGTGTTCAATATCTTCCTGACACACAATTAGTATTTTTATATATAAAAGAAAAGCTATCTGAAAGGGATAATTCGAATTGGAATTTCAATTTCAAAATGAGGTATAATCTAACTGAAGAAAAATCATTTCCCGGACCTTTTGGTGAAATTCAGACTGGATCGAATTATTATAAAATATATTCCGGATTACCTTCTGTAAAACGCGGTGAACTGCCAATTCCAGAACTATTTTATATTCCAGAAGCTAATCCCTGAGAAGGTGGACTTTAAAGGCTTGAATAAGGAGTGGAACTCGAGTCTTTGTTGCTCTCATAAACGTTCTTGTTCTTCTTGATATTAACGTTTTTTTTGTTTTTACCCTGCTCTTCGGGATATGCACGGCAATCGTTATTGCCAATTAGCAAGTGGGAATAGCGGTTATTAGGGAATATCCTATCCTGTCATGCCTTCACTTTAACCATTGTTCTACAGAAAAGCATTGCCTAACAATGGCAATGAGTTTTTCATCAGATTCGCAGTATCATTTCAGCTCAAAAACATGGCAACAGGAATTGCTGTAATATTTTCTCCTAGTAGTTTGACGACCGGATCATTGGATAACAC
>CAIRSO010000223.1 GCA_903881215.1 uncultured Bacteroidia bacterium | reverse complement strand
TATGAAAAAAAATGTAATACAAACATAAGGTTGATTTTGATTCCCGCCAAATATTTCGTGTTAATAAAATGTAAAAAAAATATTAAAATATTGCGATATATAAATATTATCGGATCGAAAAATTTTACCCCAGGATAGTAAAATCGAAAAGGACAGAACCGGGCGGCTCTATCCTTTTACTAAAACTAACCAAACTAACTAACCTAACTAACCTAAACTTATGAAAAAAATGTACCACAAATTTAAGGGCTCAAGTGCTCATTTCCAAATATTTTGTGTTAAAAAAGCATAAATAAGGAAAATATTTGACTGATTTCTTAAAATAATCTGAAAATGAGATTGTTAAAATCGGTAAAGTGTTTAAATTTAGGGAGTTGTGCAGCTTTTGGATATTCCGTTTGAAGTATTTGATTCAGAATCTTTAATAGTCTGAGACAGTGCCTCTCCAATGCCAATTCTATATCCTGTGGTGATCATCAAAACTTCTCCTGAGGGCTGACAAAAAACTACGATGGGCAGATTGTTCTTTGCCTCTTTGCCGGTTAACGATGTCAGGACGGCTTCCAGCTCATTGCTGGAATCAACGGTGAGACAAGTTTTTTCAGGTAATTTATAGTTTTTAAATACATCTGCTTTAGTGCCTTTTTCAGAAGTATTGACAAAAATAAAATGTCCGTTCCAGTTATCAAATTGGTTGATGTATGGTCCCAGATCGTTCAGGATATGTTTGGAAGGTTCGCTATCTGGATCGAGCAAGACAATGACTGCTCCTGAATTCTTCATCAAGAGTGAGAGTAAAGCAACTTTATCTTTTCCTGACTCCATCAGATTGATTTTTGCCGGATCAATTCGTCCAACAGGCTTCAACGTGGTTGCTTCTTGTCTGAGATTAACATTCAGGGTAGTTGATTGACCTTTATTGATTTCAAATGAATTGATTGAATTCAATACTGTGCCGTCGGTCAGGCGCTTCCCTGTGACTAGAATGTACTTGCCTGTTTCAAGAATAAGCGGATCCGGGAAATCGGTCACTTTTTTCCCTTCATCAAATTCCACCGTTTTACACTTACCATCGGTGATCCTGGCAATTGTGAAATGGAGCGAGTACTGTGGCATAACTCCTTTGCCATCATTTTTTAGTTGCAATTTTCCCATTTCAGGTATTGCGATGACGTCCCCAAAACCCGCCCGGGACCAGACCCCCGACAGGTTATATTCCGGAGTGCGTGTCTCCGGATTAAGCCTTGCGGGGATGCCGAAGGTTCTGCATGCTGCCACGAAGAAGATATCCCTTGAGAGTGGATCGGCCACTCTAAGGTTGTACACACCGATAGGGGTAAGAGGAGCCCTCGAATGTTTGTTGGCAACCTCATCCATGCGAATGTTGGTTTTGATCCAGTTTGTCAGGATTGCCATGTCTTTTTGAGTCGCTTCGGCCATCTCAATTCCCAGGCTTTTGCGAAGATAATTGCGCCACGGAGAGAGAATCTCCAGATCTATCCGTGGTGAAAGCACATATTTATCAAATAGTTCTGTTTCCTTCGAAGTAGGATTGCCCATTGCCAAAATCCCTGTCAGATGATCATCAAGTACAGATGATTTAGTGTCACTCAAATCTTTATCAGAAACATTACAGATCAGAGAAAGCAACAGATGACTGTTGGCAGCATGAGGATTCTTGAAATAGGTGCTCATCTCTTTCCAGTTCCCATAACTCAGTCGGTAAATCCTCAAAAGTGTATCTGCAGAAAGTTGGTGATCCTTAGCAAAAGAGCGTACCCAGGCCGAATCTTTAAAGGTGGCCATGTACCTGTTACGGATAGAGTCTTCTTGCGCCAAGCGTTTATCATTGATTTTCTTTTCCACATCACTGGCAGAAGAAATATTTCTGCTTGTTTTTGGCGGTACAAGATCCAGACTTTCTGTATCGTTGCCTAATCCATTCTGGTCTATAATTAGAGTAAGCGTGTCGGTTGTCGCGACATGAAGTTTTTTGAAGTCATAATTTCCCCCTTTGGAGGCCCAAATAAGTAAATCGCCTAATCCGGTAGTAAAAGATGTAACTCCCTGTCTGTCTGTTGGAAGCGTAGCGAGAGGATAAAATTCGGCATAATTATATAGTTTGAATTCCACTTTTGCCCCCTCGACAGGAGTCCCGTCGCTATTGTTAACTACAATTGTCACTTTCTTAGTGACGGCATAATTGGCAGTGAGGTTGAGTTCCGAAAATCGTTCTTCAGCATCCAGCACCTCTTCTGTTCCAAAATAGCGGCCATATGTGCGGGTATGGATAAGCATTGTTCGTTGGGATGGCTCGCTAAACCAGCCTCTGTCGAGATCTGTATCCGGTTCGCACGCTCCCATGAAATGCCATTTCCCATCGATCCAGACTTCCACCCATGCATGGTTGTCGTCTGTATGTGCCCATCGGGGTGTATAGACTTGTCGGGCAGGAATACCTGCTGTGCGCATGGAAGCAACCGTAAAAGTAGACTCTTCTCCACATCGGCCGAAAGTTTTACTGATAGTGCTCATTGGGGCACTTGTTCTGGAATCGGTTCCACGATAGTTAACTTTTTCATGGCACCAATGGTTGATCTCCAGGGCAGCCTCCTTCATGGAAAGACCATTGATCCTGGCCTTTATTTCAGGATAATAAGCCAAACGAAAAGAATCGAGATTTTCATTGTTTACCCTCGGTGGCAATACAAAGTGAAGAAATTCCTCCTCCGGGATAGTACGACCCCAGGTCATCTCTTCTTTGGCGAGCAGGCTCTG
This sequence comes from uncultured Bacteroidia bacterium, assembly GCA_903881215.1. Classification (GTDB taxonomy): domain Bacteria; phylum Bacteroidota; class Bacteroidia; order Bacteroidales; family Prolixibacteraceae; genus CAINVV01. The sequence goes on along the minus strand of CAIRSO010000223.1, from coordinate 8,541 downwards.
CCTCACGTTGGCCAGCATAAATTGTGGGGAATAGTCTGCAAGATCGCTCAACGGCATGTAGGCATATAGAAATTTCAGTGCTTGTTCTTCCTTTTTTGAAACAGCCAGATCCAGAATGCTCCAAATCGGTATTTGGGAATTGGCAGTCAGCTCTTTTTGGATGTTGAGCATCTTTTCAACATCTTTAAGCCTGTCGGCATTGACAATTAACGGCTTCTCGTTCTGGCATCCGTACAAAATTCCAAAAAGCAAAAGTGAACAGAATATTTTCTTCATGGATATACTTTTTTGAATGATTTTGGTGTTCAAATTTAATGGATAAATTGTACTGTAGAATATAGATGGAGATAATTGACCCTGGCAGTTGTCAGGATATTCGGATCTGACCCTCCTAATTGAACCAATATGTCATTTTCAATACCAGGGCCCTGTTCTTTGCATTTCTGTTATCCGGAAAATAGTTGTCCGTATAAACCAGGAAGATATCAGATACAGGTTTGTAGCGCCATTGAAAACGAGTGTTGATGTTGATATTGTTGGCTTGTTTGTTGTATTGAACATATGTTGTGAAAAACAAATTATTAGTTAATGTCACATCGAGTTTGGGCCCAATCATCCAAAATCCTGTTCTGTTCCATGGGGAAGGCAAAATTAGTTCGTTGTAGCTATATAAAATAGATATATAACCATAGGGTTGAAAACGGTAGTTAAGGGCACCCTGAATATACCATCGGTTACCATTGAAATATCCACCATAACCTGCTGATAGATCATACTTGAAAGGTTTTCTGTTGTCAGAATTGAACAGTATTGATGCGTCACCCCAATGGTAATTCGTGCCGGTTTGAAGAAAGCTTAAGCCCTTGTTGGTAGGATCAAAATTCTGACGCAACAGAACATACCAATAGTTGGTTTTAAATTCAAGATGTATTCTATTTTTAAAATTGATAAAATAGTTGAATCCAAAATTCCTGTCAGTCAGTTTAAAATCTCCGGGAAGGAAGTAGTTGTCGGTTTCGGTTAAAAATCCATGGTTTTCAATAGATCCTTTCTGAGGATAGAATTTGAAGGTTGCCTTTGGAAAAATCCTCATATAATCTGAGCGTGGAACATAACCTGTTTCTGCATTGTAATCCTTGCCGACATATAATTGCGTCAACTCAAGAAGATAAGCCTTGCGGGAGTAAATTAAATTCAATCCCTGACTAAATTCTTCTTTTGAATTGGCTTTTGGGCTAAAGGATTTCTGTCCGAAAAATTTCGCATTCCAGAAGTTGTTGCTGCTGGCCAGGTTGTACTCAAGTCCGGCAACCCTGTTGTAACTGTTCCCATTCCATGCTACAGGAATATTCAGCTGCTGTTTGTTGACGAAGATGAATCCGATATTTGACCTTGAAAAAATCTTCTTCTGCACTGAAGCAACAAAAAAATTTCTGGAGAGATAATCTCCCTCCCTTCCGGTTTGCATGTCCATCATACCGATACGCCAGTCGTTGCCAAGTCTTCCACTAAGCCGTGCCCCTGCGTTAACCGGGGCATCCAGGCCGATGCGTCTTGAAAAGAAAGGTCTCACGCCAGAAGTCCCAAAATTGCCGAAAAGGTCGTTGTTCTCCAGGAAAAATTGTCGCTTTTCAGGAAAATACAGCTCAAATCTTTCCAGATTAGTTACCTGATCATCAACCTCCGCCTGAGAAAAATCCGGATTGTAGGTTAAGTCAAGGTTGAGAGAACTTGATAAACCAAGTTTAGCATCCATTCCAAAATCCTTCCTGTAAGTGGTTGCTTCCTGTTTTTCAAAGTTCCGGGAGGCACTTCCATAAAGGTACGGGATCAGGGAGAGCTTTAACCCTGATTTGGGTGGTGGTGTTTTCCAAAGCACCTGGCCGGCATAGGCCAGTGAGGCAGTAGGGAATTGACGTGGTACAGGTGCCCACGCAGATTTCTCGTTAAGCTTTAGATCCAGCCTCGAAAACTGAATGTTCCAATGGTTCAGTTCGCTTTTGTAACGGACAGATTTAAAAGGGATACGGAACTCTGCGGTCCATTTATCGGGATAGTTCCTGGTTTTAACCTCCCATTTGCTGTCCCAAGCCATATTAGAAGCAGCCCCGCCACTCATAGTGCCGTCCCACATTCCTCCGGCTGCATTAACCCCAAAGGAGTAACCCGTTGTCTGATCATTGAAGGGATCAATGAAAACCAGAAAATTGTCATTGTTGGCGAAGGTAAAATCACGGCGGAGGGATTCTACCGGACGTTTGCCGGGAAGGCTATCATGAAATATTACAGCAAGGTAAAAGGCTTTCTCATCGTATAGCATTTTTACCTCAGATTTTGCAGCACAATGCCCGGTATCATAAGGCAAAACCATGTACCAATCTGTTGCGGACTCTGCCCTCAGCCAGTCTTTTTCTTCAATAATTCCATCAAGTTTAATTGGCTCAGAAGCCAGGGAAGCATGAATCTTATAATTGTGATTGATGGTCTTTTTTAACAATAAACTGTCCTTCCCTTTTACAAGGCTTATCTTAATAAATGGGTTTTCAGCGTGAAGGATATTCAGAGCAACCAAGAGGAGGATGAAGTGAATACAGAAATATTTGTATAGCATAGTTTGGATTTCAGGTCACGAATTTACAAAAATGTTAGTGCCCGAGAGTTAAGGGATACTCTCAGGCACAAACATTTTGAGTTTCTTAATTGAAGATTTATTTTCTTACAGATAAACTCAAGTTAAATAGTTCGCCGAAAACGATTTTGTGTTGGTATTATTAGGATCTATTTCGTTGATATTAAGGATATTCGATTGAAATTATATTAATTTGCCCGGTACATGGATAGATCTACAACATCGAAAAAGCAGTTTCTATTGGTGCCATTTTGTTTTTCTTCCCGACTTGAAGAAATTAATATTTCCTCAAGGTCATTTTCCGACATGATATTTGATGATTTTTCGTCCAAAAGCGCCTCAATGATTGGTCTTACCTTGGCAATAAATGTTTCAGGGGTGGTATCCCCATGATATAAATTAAGCGCTTCGGCTTCTAATAGTTTTGTGAATTGAATTGAGTTCATTGTTTGCTTATTTTCTAAAATTTTAATTCAATTTTTTTTGGAATCACCAAGCTCTCTTCCTGATACTAAAAATATGTTCAAAGTCTCCAAAATTTGGTAGGCACTCAGGAATTATCGAGTAGGACTACGGCTGATTTATTTGTAGGGGAAATGCCGACAAAATAGGCAAGTCAGGATTGAAAGGATATTTCTGCAGGTGAATGCATTTTGCTATATTCGAAACACAGAAAGTCTGCCACTTGACTTCTCTTCAAGACTATACCAATGAGCTTAAAACTTCTTTCAGCCTTGCTCCCTTTGTTTTTTTTAACTGTACGCTCTCAAGCACAAACAATACCTTCTCCAAAGCAGCATTTTGGGTTTTCGATAGGTGAGAACTACAAACTAGCCAACTATGTTCAGACTGAGGCATATTTTAAAAAAATAGCATCTGTTTCCAACCGTGTCAGTCTTGTTAATATGGGCTTCACGGAAGAAGGGCGTACACAATACATGCTCGTTGTTTCCTCCCCCGAAAACCTGAAGAAAATTGAAAGGTATAAGGAAGTTGCGCAAAAGCTGGCGCGTGCAGAGGTTCAATCTGACCAACAAGCAAGGGATTTCGCAGCAGAAGGCAAAGCAGTAGTGTGGATAGACGGCGGACTTCATGCTACCGAAACAGTAGGAACGCACCAGCTTATTGAGACACTCTGGCAGCTTGTAAGCCGCAACGATCCTGAAACATTGCGAATTTTGGATGAAGTCATTGTCCTTTTGGTTCATGCCAATCCTGATGGTCAGGAGTTGGTTTCCAACTGGTACATGAGCAATCCGGATACTTTAAAGAGATCCTATTCACAACTACCCAGACTTTACCAAAAATATGCAGGACACGACAACAACAGGGATTTTTACATGATGAACATGAAGGAAACCCAAAATATTAGCAATCAACTTTACCTTGAGTGGATGCCTCAGATAATTTACAATCATCACCAGGCAGGTCCGGCTGGTTCGGTGGTAGCCGGTCCACCCTACCGGGATCCTTTCAATTATCTATTTAATCCTTTGGTCATAACTGGTATCGATGCATTGGGGGCTTCCATGATAAACAGATTGATCTCAGAAGGAAAACCCGGGTACACAGAACGAGGAGGATCTGTATTTTCGACCTGGTACAACGGAGGATTGCGAACCACAACCTATTTTCACAACATGATTGGGTTGTTGACTGAAATTATTGGAAATCCAACGCCATCGTCTGTGCCATTGGTTCCTTCACGTTTGCTTCCCAGCGGAAACACCCCTTATCCGGTGATGCCTCAAAAGTGGAATTTCAAAAAATCCATCGATTATTCGATCTCTTTGAATTATGCAGTACTTGATTATGCTGCACGCAACAGGGAGCATCTTCTTTACAATATTTATTATATGGGTAAAAGCTCTATTGATGCGGGTAATAAAGATAACTGGACTATTTCAGCCAAGCGGGTTGATGCCATCAGTAATGCCTCCAAGTCGGATCAAAAAAAGAGTAAAGGGGCTGATAGCTTAAGCGTAGGTTCCAGAGAAAGGTCAGATACAATTTCGCAAAAATATTTCAATGTGCTCTTCAAAGACTCCACTTTGAGGGATCCACGAGGATACATTCTTCCAGCGGGTCAGCCTGATTTTCCAACCGCCGTCAAGTTTATCAATTCGTTGATTCAGTCCGGAATCAGCGTGTGTAAAGCAACAACATCATTCAATGTTGACGGGAAAATATACCCGGCAGGTTCTTTCATTGTTAAGACCAATCAGGCTTTCAGGCCGTTTATTCTCGATATGTTTGAGCCTCAGGATCATCCCAATGATTTTCTGTACCCGGGGGGACCTCCTGTAAAGCCTTATGACATAGCGGGCTGGACACCTGCTTTTTCGATGGGGATTGAGTTTAAGCGTGTCTTGCATGATTTTAAGGGGCCTTTTGAGGTCCTGCCATATGGTCAGATCCAGTCACCGAAAGGAGATTTCAATGGTTCTTCCACGGTTTCTGGCTATGTGCTGGATTCGAGATGTGACCAATCATTCCTGGTAGTCAATGATTTGCTGCAAGCAGGTCTGGTGGTTTATCGCTTTACAAATGAGACGGGAAGTGCTATCCGGGTAGGAGAAGGATCCTTTTATATTCCTGCAGTCAGTAAGGCGAAGGGTATTCTTGACCGGGCATCCAGGGATCTTAGTCTATCAGTTGGCACAGTCAGCAAACGTCCTTCTCACCTATCCGGGAAACTGTTGCCATTGCGAATTGCACTCTGGGATACATATGGAGGTTCTATTTCGTCAGGCTGGATGAGGTGGATTCTGGAGAAGCATAAATTTCAATTTCAAACTATTTACGCAAAAGAAATCAATGAAGGCAATCTGCAAAAGAAATATGATGTGATCGTCTTTGTGAGTGGCGCAATACCTTCCTTGTCGGAAACTGATCAAAGACCATCAAGAGATACCACTAAAATTACTGACATCCCGAAAGAGTACAGATACCAGTGGGGGAGAATCACAGCTGACACATCAATTGTTTCATTGAAAAAATTCCTTGAAAGTGGAGGGAAAATTGCTACGATTGGGAGAAGCACAAATCTTGCATACCATTTGAAACTTGGAGTGACCAATTCACTTGTAGAGATGATTAAAGGGAAAGAGATGCCCTTATCGTCTGATAAATTTTATATTCCCGGAAGTCTGCTTCGAGTCCGGATTGATTCAACTCTTTCCACAACCTGGGGAATGAGTTCAAATGCAGATGTATTCTTTGATTCGAGTCCGGTTTTCAGCCTAACGCCGGATGCTGTCAGCAAGGGAGTTGTAAAACCAATTGCATGGTTCAATTCAGCACAGCCTTTAAGAAGTGGTTGGGCTTTTGGGCAAGAGTATTTACTCAATGGTGTAGCTGCTTTCGAAGCAAAGGTTGGGAAAGGAAAGTTGACTGCCTTCGGACCCGAGATTACTTTCAGGGGGCAAACCTATGGTACATTCAAATTGTTGTTTAACGATTTTTATTCAGGTTATTAGCAAAATTTTTGTTTATTTTTACTTTGGTAAAGTTCTGATAGTTGAAGTGGCCGGCGTTATGTCTATGAGTGCCAATGTGTTTCTATAACTATCATTATTGTTTTTCCATATATCGAATCTTATATACCTGTTTTTATGGCTTTATCTGTAGCACCCTTCCTAGTTAGTATGGCTTTTTCCGGACGCATGAGGAAATATGCCGCCATCAACAAACTTCCGCAATTGGATAAGCTTTTTAAAAATGCACTTGTTTTTTCAATCGTACTGCTGGGAGCGGAGATGATATTTCATGATCAGGAAGTTACAAAATGGATTTGGCATATATTCCTTCTTGGGATTCTGGTCTTTTCTATCAGGCAGAAGGAGTTGAGAGCTATGCGGATGTTTGCTTTTGCATTCCTGCCATTTCTTTTGATTTCATTGATAAGTGATCTGACAGAACTAATTGGTCCTGATTTCTTCAAAAACAATGAGTCTTATTTTAAAAATGGAGTAGGTCTTTCAATCATTTGGTTGATCGCAACCTTGTGGAGTCAAAACAGGCAGTACAAAGCAGCAGAAAAGGAGCGCATCAAGCGGGAACAGGAGGACGAACTCAACAGGGCCATTGCTGCCAGGAAAGTTGAACTGGAGGTATTGGTCTCAGAAAGAACAGCAGAGCTCACGCAACAGAAAGAGGAATTAGAGCATACACTTGTGGAGTTACGCACCATGCAGTCCCAGCTGATTCAATCCGAGAAGATGGCTTCACTGGGTGAACTGACTGCCGGTATTGCACATGAGATTCAGAATCCGCTTAATTTTGTCAACAATTTTTCTGAAATCAACATTGAATTGATCGGGGAGATGGAGGTGGAAATTGACAAAGGGAATCATGATGAGGCAAAAAAGATTTTAAGTGATATACATGAAAATCTGCAGAAAATTAACCAGCATGGCAATCGTGCAGATGGCATCGTCAAAGCAATGCTGCAACATAGCCGAAGCAGCAGTGGAGTAAAGGAGCTTGTAGAAATTAACAAGCTGGCGGATGAATTCCTGAGGTTGGCGTACCATGGGTTAAGGGCAAAAGACAAATCATTCAATGCCAGTTTAAAAGCAGATTTTGATACCACCCTTGAGAAAATCAATGTAGTATCAGAGGAAATAGGAAGGGTCATACTCAATTTATTGAACAATGCCTTTTATGCTGTTATGGACAGAAAAAGGAAGAAGTTGGAAGGATACGAACCTGTTGTTTCCATCCAAACTAAATCGGTTGGCAATCATGTCGAAATAATTGTGAGCGACAATGGTAATGGGATCCCGCAGAAAGTATTGGATAAGATTTTTCAACCCTTCTTTACAACCAAACCTACTGGTCAGGGCACTGGATTGGGATTATCACTGAGTTATGATATTATCAAAGCCCATGGCGGGGACATCAAAGTAGAAACCAAGGAAGGCGAAGGAACTGTTTTTACAATTGTATTGCCACAATAAATATTGCAATTGCAAGGATGCAAAAGATTGACGACATCACTATCCTTTAAAGGTTATTCCAAGGAGAGTGATGTCGTCAGACTGTGGTGCAGTGCCTACAAAATCATTGATGTCTGTAAAGGATTCTTTAATGATTGTTTCAATAGGATGGTTAAGACTTTGATTTAGGAAATTGATGAATTTTTCTTCCCCATATGCTGTGTCTTCCTGGTTACATGCATCCAAGACCCCATCAGTATAAAGTATGAGCTTGTCACCTTTCTTCAATTGCAATTTTTCGGATTGGAAGATGAAATCATCCAGGACACCCAGTGGCAATCCACCGGTCAATTCAATCTTGCTTATTCCGTCTGAAGAAAGTACAAACGGAGGATTGTGTCCTGCATTTACATAATCAACCATGCCTGTTTGAGTATTTAGTATTCCGTAAAATACAGTCACAAACATAGAAGACACACTTTCCTTGCAGAGAAGATTGTTTGCATAATGCATGCATTCGCTCACTGAATCGCCTTTGAGTCCGGTGGCACGAATCAATGTACGGCTCACAGCCATAAAGATTGCAGCCGAAATTCCTTTGCCTGAAACATCTCCGATTACAAAACCAAGTCGGTGCTTATCAATCATGAAAAAATCGTAAAAATCACCTCCAACTTCATTCGCTGCAACCATAGAGGCATAAATATCAATACTTGGCTCATCAGGGAATGGAGGAAATTTTTTTGGCAGGATGGCCTGCTGGATTTCGCGCGATATGTTCAGGTCATGATGGATCGAAACCAGTTGATCATGCTCAGTTAACCAGCGCCTTATGGTCAGGATTTCCATAAGGGTCTTATTAATGGTTATCTCGAGATCTTCAAAATTTACTGGTTTGGTAATAAAATCAAAGGCGCCTCTGTTCATAGCGGTCCTTATATTGTCCATATCGCCATAGGCTGATACAATGAC
>CAIRSO010000222.1 GCA_903881215.1 uncultured Bacteroidia bacterium | reverse complement strand
TAGAGAGAATATGCACGGAAATTGAAAATGAAATTTTATAATTCGCAGAAAACTTATTACTATGAAATAAGGGGAGAGTTTTATTGCTCTCCAATTTAGTATGGATAAGTTGTTGATACAGATTTCAGGTGTGACATCTTTTGGCACTCCAGCCAAATACCTTTGTTCTTTAATATCACAGATTAACATTTAAAGAGCAGAAATTATGGAAACGAAACATCAAGTACACAACTTAATTATTTTGGATGAAAGTGGGTCAATGGAATCCATTAAAGGACTAATCATCCAAGGCTTTAATGAAATTGTTCAAACAGTAAAAGGGGTTGAAAAAGATTTCCCGGAACAAGAGCATTTCATCTCTTTTGTGACCTTCAACGGTCGTGGCCAGAAACTACTGCACTTTATTGACCCGGTAAGCAAACTGGAACAGATTGATGACAAGAGATACCAGCCTGATTCATCGACACCACTATATGATGCCATGGGTTTTAGTTTTACAAAGCTTCGTCAAGTATTGGAAGGCAAAACCGATTATGATGTGTTGGTTACAATTCTAACTGATGGTGAAGAGAATGCATCGAAAGAATATTCAGGTAGTTCTATCAAAAAACTGATCGATGAATTGAAATTGAACCGGTGGACATTCACTTATATTGGTACAGACCATGATGTTGAAAAATTTGCTGCTTCTATTTCCATTACCAACTCCATACATTTTAGTAAGACATCCTCAGGAATGAAAGAGATGTTTGCCAGTGAAAATTCAATGAGACATAAATACAGTCAGAATATAAGGGAAAAGAAAGATTCAAGCACAGATTTATACAAAGATGAATATTCCGGGCAATGTGTACAATGATTCCGGAGTAAAGTGTACAACCAGAATGGGGGTTGATTTGTAAGGCAAATATAATTTAAATTTTCTTTCTCAGAGATTCTCCTTTTAGATCAAATCGATGGGCATTTACTGCCAATCTGTCCATAATTGCGTCTGCCTTATGCGAATATTCGCATAATGCAGATTATCCGAACTTTTTTATTATGTGAAGTGTTTTTCTGATGTGCTTTATTAATCAATAACATATATTTCTTCAGACATCAATTTGTTAGCATAATATTTTCTTTGTTACCTGGGTATTAGCCCTAAATTCAGGTTACACTAAATATTATTATTATGCAAAACAATTTTGATTTTGAAGGAATTACCTCAAAGGCTTACAATTACCTTAAGGAGGAATTCTCTTACAAGTATGTTACACTTCGTCATTACCGAAGTCGATGGCTTCCTGTCAAGGAGTATATGGAAGGGCATGGGCTAAAATTCATCAGCCCTGCATTATGTAAAGACTTTTTACTTGAGTTTTATAAAGGTAGAACTCATGGTGAGTTGACTGATAATGAAAAACTCATTGAAAAATCTGTTTCAGTACTATCTGAGTATCTAACGACAGGATCTGTAGAGAGGAAATATAAGATAAGATATTTGGACGGTTCAATTGGTCTCGCAATGAATGACTTTCTCGCTTATAAGCGTTCCCGTTGTTTAAGGGAAATGACTCTGGATAAGATAGAAAGTCACATGAGCAGTTTCAATTTCTGGCTCTTCACGAATGGTATTTGCAGTATTAATAATATCAAGCACCATCATATTATCGCCTTTATTATTAGTCTTGATCCCGATAAAAAATCTCTTATCCATGATACTTTAATGGATTTACGAGGGTTCTTCCAATTTCTTTATGAGAAAAGAGTCATTTCCGACAAAATAGGGTCATTCATTCCAAAAGACAATTATCAGAAGCAGGCTAAATTACCTGCCTACTATACAGAAGAAGAAATTGAAAAGCTACTGAGATCGGTTGACAGAGGAAATATTGTAGGAAAGAGAGACTACGGTATATTAGTGCTCGCCGCATATCTTGGGTTAAGGGCATCAGATATTGCACGCCTCCGATTCGAAAACCTACACTGGGATCAGAACACCATCATACTCAGGCAGTATAAGACTGGCAAGAATATAACACTTCCTTTGTTACCGTTGGTTGGGAACGCACTCCTTGATTATATCCAATATGGAAGGCCCAAGTCTGAGGAACAGTATATCTTTTTGCTGGTGACATCTCCCTTCCTTCCCATTCGTCCACCGACCATCGCTGGCCTGATAAATCGCAGATTTTCCTATGCTGGGTTTAAGTCAACTACCAGGAGACATGGAGGCCATGCCCTCCGCCATAGTCTTGTTAAGGAATTACTTAACAATAAACAGTCCCTTCCAGTGATAAGCGAAGTACTCGGCCATAAAAACACTACCTCGACTCGGTATTATATACGGATAGATACGGAATCCCTTGTCCAGTGCGCCTTAGAGGTTCCTGTTGTTGATCCACTTTTTTACAGCCAGGAAGGGGGCCTGTTAATATCATGAGCAGCAAATCATTCTGGAGTGTATTCGCTCCACACATCAGCGACTTTATCGGTCTGAAAAGAAGCCTCGGCTATAAATATGCAGAAGAGGAAAGGACACTTTATGCCTTCGATCAGTTTATACTTGATCAGTGCTATACAAGGCTTGGATTAACTAAAGAGATATCTGATCATTGGGCCGATAGACGCCATAATGAGGCTGAGTTGACCATATACAGCAAGGTTAGGGTGGTCAAACAGTTCGCAGAACATCTTCGTGATCAGGGTATTGAAACCTATGTCCCCCCACTACCCAAATATCCAGAGAGTACCTTTATCCCCTATATCTATACCAATGAAGAGATAAACGAGATATTTCGAGCCTGCGATAGTCTGAGGATGAAATGCAGGAATGTTTATTCCTGTCTTTTAATCATGCCTTGCTTGGTTCGGTTGCTTTATGGAACAGGTATTCGTATCAGTGAGGCCTTATCTTTAAAGAATAAGGATGTTAATATTAGTGGCAAATGCCTGACATTAAAGGATACCAAAAACGGAACAGACAGGGTGGTACCCATATCAAGCTCACTTGCCATAGTTTGCGAAGACTACCGGGAATCTCGTGATAATCTTCCTGTAAGCGGCGTTAAACGTGAAAACGGTCCATTCTTTGTTTCACTGAATGGTGGAGTTTGCAAACATTCAGGCATACATCGCTGGTTCCGAAGAGTACTTGAAATAGCGGGAATCCCTTTTACCGGTAACAGAAAAGGAC
>CAIRSO010000221.1 GCA_903881215.1 uncultured Bacteroidia bacterium | reverse complement strand
TTTCAAACTTTTGTTAATTTGCATAATCTAAATAAGCATTTGTTAAATACGTAATATTGTCAATCATTTTAAATTATCAATTATGAAAAGACTAAGCCTGCTTGTGGTAATTCTCTTTCTGAGCCATTCCCTTATTTTCGCTCAGGAGAAAGGTGAAAAATTGCCATACAAACAATGGGAAATAGGAGTAAACGTTGGCGTTTCGAATTTTGCCGGATCCACCATCGTATCTAAGAGTGAATTCTTAAAGGGCTTTAATAATTTCAAAGGCGACATGAACTTTGGTTATGGCTTGTTGGTAAAGAAGAATTTCACCAGCGTTTTCGCTTTAGAGGGAGCTTATAATGGTACATCACTGACAGGCACACCTAAAAGTGGTTTCGCTTACAAAGCATTTAAAACGGATATCAACGAGTTCGATCTAAACACTGTTTGGAATATGAACAACTTGTTTTCCAAAAATAAATTTGATCGTAAGATTTATTGGTATACAAAACTTGGTGTTGGGGTAACAAATGTCAATAATAAAGAGTTTACGCATGCTACAGTTCAAAATGCATGGAGGTACTGGACTCTTCCTGTTGGAACGGGTCTTGTTTTCCGCATAACAGACAATGTAAGACTTGATCTTGGAACACAATTAAGCTGGGTTAATTCAAACCGTTTGGATGGTACCAATCAGTTTACTTTGACAAGTGCTAATCCTAATGGTTATTTGATTGGTCAGGTTCGTGAAAAATATTTTTATACACATGCCGGCCTCAACTTTATGTTAGGGAAAAAGCCTGCAAAACCTGCACCTGTTGTTGAAGCGCCAAAGCCACAACCAAAACCGGAACCAAAACCAGAACCAAAACCCGCTCCACCAGCTCCACCAAAGCACGTTATTCCTGCTTGTGTCGGACAAATTTTCAAAGTTTATTTTGCATTTGATAAATGGGATTTGAATTCTTCATCAATAGCAGAATTGGATCGTTTGGCTAAAGACATGAAAGAGAACCCTTCAGTTGATCTTGAGATGAAATCACATACTGACAGCAGGGGACCAGCAAGCTACAACATGAAGCTTTCTGAAAAACGTGGTAAATCAGTTTTGGATTACCTTACTGCAAAAGGTATTAGTTCTTCCAGAATCAATGCACAGGCATTTGGCGAAACACAACTGGTCAATAAATGCAAGGACGGTGTAAGATGTAAAGAAGCAGAACACGCTCTTAACCGCAGAACAGAAACATTGGTTATCGAATAATCAAATTATATACTATCTTAAAGAAGCCGTTTCTGATTTCAGGAGCGGCTTCTTTATTGGATGAAAACTGAAACCTGGAATAGTGCAAAATGGTCTATATAATTACAGGGGGACCCGGATTTGGAAAGACAACATTGGTTGATAAGCTAAGTAGTTTAGATTTTCCGGTTTGTCATGAAAGTGCACGAGATTTGTTAAGTTCAATTGAGAAGGATGGAAAGGTCGGTCATAACGCTATATTTCCTTCTAACTTCGAAAAAGATGTAGCCTTCAAAAGGTTGAATTTTTTGAGGGGAATACCTGATAATATAACTGCCTTTTCCGATAGGGG
>CAIRSO010000220.1 GCA_903881215.1 uncultured Bacteroidia bacterium | reverse complement strand
ACCATTTTAAAAATATCAACGACTCCCGTGTAAGCGTTTATGCATTGGCAAAAGCGGATAATGGCATTTGGATTGGAACTTTCGGGACTGGGTTGTACTATTTAGATGATATTTCGGGCAATTTGAAGCATTTTATAACCGCTTCAAATGATTCTACTACCATATCAAGTAATAGCATCAGGGCTATTGAAGTAGCAAAAGACAAGAGTTTATGGATCGGCACAAACAATGGATTAAACAGGTTAGACCCTGTTTCAGGAAAATTTACCAGGTACATTCAGAGGTTAAATGCCAATAATCCAGTCCGAAACGACGAGATCCTTTGTTTAAAGGAAGATATGAAGGGCAACCTCTGGATTGGTACGAGCGGAAGAGGGCTAATTGTTTTTAACCCCAAAGAACATTTATTGAAATCTTTTCAAATTAAAGACGGACTCATAGGCAATGATGTCTACGGTATAGAGGAAGATGACAATGGAATTCTCTGGATTAGCACTGAAAATGGTATTAGTAGCGTTGATCCTGATCTAACTTCTATACGGAATTTTAATAGGAATGATGAATTGCTTGGTAATCAGTTTAATCCGGGTTCCCATTTTCTTTCTTCTGCCGGAGAGATCCTTTTTGGAGACACCAAAGGCTTTATCCTCTTTTCTCCAAACAAAATGAAGGCCAATCCGGTACCGCCTAAAGTGATATTGACTTCATTAAATATCAACAACAAACTTGTTGACATTCATGCAAAAGATTCCCCTTTGGATCAATCAATTTTCACTACAACTGAATTAAAACTTTCTTACCATCAAAATTCGCTCACTTTTAATTTTGTCGCCAACAATTTTGTCCTTCCCAATAAAAATAAATTCAAATACCGTCTTGCAAATTATGACAACAATTGGATCGATGCAGGTAGCCAGAATTATGCAACTTTTACTAAAATCCCTCCCGGTAGTTATACCTTTGAAGTATTGGCATGCAACAATGACAATGTTTGGAGCGAAGTACCCACAAAGATTCGAATTGCCATTTCACCCCCATTCTGGTTTTCATGGTATGCCTATTTGATTTATCTGATTTTGTTGTTTATCGTAATCTATTTCATCCGAAAAGAAGTTAAGGAGCGCGAGCGATTTAAAAAAGAGCTATTGCTTGAACGACTGTTGCATGAATCTGATGCTCAATTGCAGGAGATGAAACTGCGATTTTTTACCAATATCTCACATGAGTTCAGAACACCTCTTACATTAATCGTTTCACCAATTAATCTATTGCTTGAAAAATTTAATTTGGAAACTATTGTAAGAGAACATCTTCAAACTATTCAGCGAAATTCGGATCGTTTGCTTCGCTTGATTAACCAGGTCATCGATGTTCACAAGATCGAGTCAGGTAAAGCTGTATTTCAACCAGTAATTAGCGATCTGATTTCATTGTGCAATGAGGTGATTCATTGTTTTGAGATGGAAGCAAGAGATAAAAACATTCTTCTTACTTTCAGCTCAGAGTTTGATGAATTGGAGGTATGTATTGATCCGGATAAAGTTGAGAAGATATTTTTCAATATACTTTCCAATGCCATGAAATTTACGGGCGAAAATGGAATTATCCGGATTTCTGTCTCCATAAATCACCCCGAAAATTTATCTGAGAAGGGGATCACGATAGGAGATTCAATCGATGGTGATAGAGTCTCTGTCGAATTCTCTGACAATGGTCCTGGAATAGCCAAGGAAGATATACTATTGATTTTTGAACGGTTTGGTCAAGGCAAAAATCATCACACTTCCGGGACAGGTATTGGATTGCATATGGCCAGTGAATACATTAGGTTACATCATGGAAATATTCATCTGGAATCTAATCCTAATGAAGGGTCTTCTTTTACAATCAATCTTCCGGTCAGTTATGATTTGGTTATTAACCAAAAAGAGGTTGCAGAAATTACCCAATTGGAAGAATCAATCAATAATAGAGTGCATCAGCCCAAAGAATATACCAATTCAGAAAAATCTATCAATGAGACCATTCTGATAATTGAGGATAACTTTGAGTTGCGAACTTATTTGAAAAATATTCTAAGGTCTAAATATCGGATTGTAACAGCACCAAATGGCAAACAAGGAGTAGAGACAGCCTTAACAGTTCTTCCTGATCTTGTCATAAGCGATGTAATGATGCCTCAAATGGATGGTTTTGAGGTT
>CAIRSO010000219.1 GCA_903881215.1 uncultured Bacteroidia bacterium | reverse complement strand
GGATTTCAAGGCTCTTACTAAAAGTTCCATATTTCAAGAATAAAACAAAAAGTACACCATCTATCAATAAAATTACCAATCATATAACCGAACCACCCACTTTAGAGGATATTCGGAACGAACAACTACAAAACAAAGTAAAAGAGCGAGAAGAAAAACTAAATGCTGCGCTGAACTATACTAGAAAAACATTTGCTCCTTATGCTTCAGATGGACAGATTGAGATACTTTGCGGAAATCTGCAACTATACTCCGATAAATTGAACTTGGAAAACTTGCGCTCCATAAAGACCAGCAAAGACTTATCGTCTGTTGACATTTCCCATTTTGGATGGAATATCTGGAATCATTTCAATGTAAGTAAACGAATAGAGATTGCCCACTTTCTCAAAAGCGTATTTCCAGATATTCTCAAAGATGTAGAAGTTGAAAGTATCAAAAGCCACCTGAAAGACGACGAATTAAAAGGCATTATTAAAATACGGAAAAGCCTTATAGAGCAATAATAACCACTATCTCCAGTGTTTTAACTGTGTTTTTTCCGTGTCGTGAAACACGACGAAAACACCTATTTCATTTGCACCATAACAATTAAAAACGACAGTTATGAAAACAAATGAAATTTCTTTTGAAACCCTTCCCAAAGCAGTTGCCTATCTGGTCAACGAAGTGGCCGCAATCAAATTATTAGTCGAAAAAGGGCAAGTATCCGTTGCTCCTCAAAAACGCATCCCAATAGGCATTGAAGAAGCCAGCCGGACTATCGGCAAAGCTAAACCTACCATTTACGCGCTTGTTCGCAAACGTCTGCTCCCCTGTTACAAAAACGGCAAGAAACTTTATTTTTTTGAAGATGAATTGCTGGAATGGATTTCCCAAGGCAAAAAGAAGACTTTACTGGAAATTGAGTCAGAGGTGAAAGCAGATTACAAAAAAGATTTTAGAGGCACAAGAAGATGAATCTGTTTGACTTGATAGCCAATTTCTGGAGACTGGATGAACAGAAGAATTTCAGCGGAAACGAAACACGCCTGTATTTCTTCCTGATTCATATAGCTAATCGCTCGTTTTGGCCTGAATGGATTGAATTTGCTGACAAACGAATGGTTGCTAACGCAAATATTTCTTTGCAGGTGTTGAAATCAGCCAGAGAACGTTTGCAGGAAGCTGAATTATTGAATTTCACTCCTGGGGGTGGGTTTAGAGTTAAAACTAAGTATCTGATTTTAACACCTAAGTCCAACCTTAAACTCTCACCCTCTCCTTTTAATAGTAAAGACAAAGATTCAAACACTAATCCACATGGAAAAAAGAAGGGATTTGTCCACACTGGAAGCGACTTTGACTAATCAGGAATTCTTTAAGTTCTTGCAAAAAGATGCACAACAAATTATTGCTGATGAGCAGGAAAAGATGCGGAAACGTCGATTGTTCCTTCCGTTGACATATTCCGATTTTCAGAGTTTGTTTTGCGCATTTGGAGCCGTTTGCTTACTCAACCGGAACCAAGATAGAAACTTTGTTATCGATAACAATAATGAGCCAGTAATAAAACAACTCTACTATTTCACAACCAGTAATCCATCCTTTGAAGGTGATTTGAATAGAGGTATCCTGTTACAAGGTAAATACGGATGCGGCAAAACCGTACTTCTGGAAACTTACTCATTGCTTCATAACCATATTGTGCGAAAATTCAGTTTGAATTATCCTTTGCTTTCATTTATCAAGGCTGTGGAATTGCAAGAGCAAATCAGAAAACATTCGGTGAATATGTTCGTGCGTAAACCATTAATTATCGACGAATTCGGACGGGAATCTAAAACAATTCAGGATTACGGCAACATTACCCGTCCATTATCTGAACTGTTGAGCTTAAGAAGTGATGCCGGAACGCTTACGCATGGTACCACTAATTTCATTCTGAATACGCTTTCGTCTGATGAATTCTACGGCGGAATGATTGGCGACCGCCTTAAAGCGATGTTCAACTTTATCACTTTACACGGAGAAAGCAGGAGAATTTAACCATTCCTGGCAATAAACCCACAAATACATACTTAAGCTGTAAGTTCCTTTAAATCAACAAATACATTTTAAATCTTTAAAAATCACTCGTAATGAAAAAAATGAATTTTATTCTACAAAGCAAAGGCGGTAGCGGCAAATCGATGCTCACCTATTTACTGGCGTTAAAATATGAAAACAATCCCCGAACCTATTTTATTGATTTTGACAGCTCAGTTAAATCAAGCACGCAGCAGCTAAAATTCCTTCAGGGCCGGACACCTGCCCGCTTTGCAAAAATGAATCTACTGGATGAACGGGGTAAAATTGACCGTCAGCGGCTGTTTGAAAACCTGCAGATCCTTGTACAAAAGCCTTATGAGGAATTTTTTCTTGATTTTGGGGCACCCGAAAGTGAGCAGTTTACCTCTCTATTTTCAAAAGATTATACCATCGAAGAATTTAAACAAATTGCCGATGAACTGGATGTTGAATTCATTTTCAACATAGTCGTAGCGGGAGGCAGTTCCTACCTTCCCTGTACCAACTACCTGAATAACATTGCTGGCTTGAACCAACAGAATTTCAGCATAGTCATCTATATCAATGAGTTTTCATTTCAAAATTACAAATCACTGATTGTAGAAATAGAAAGCTATGCAATAGCCAATTCAGGCAATATTCGCGGGGTCAGCTATTTTGGTGATTTTGACACGGATGCTGCCCCTCATAAAAACATCTTAAGGTACATTTCCGAAGGGAAGGGAATGAATGCATACGTCTTTATTGAGAAAATCAAGATTAAGAAAGAACTTCAAAAATTACCGTAATGGAGCATGTAAAAATTGATTTTCAACGAATGCAAGCCGAGTACTTTCTGAAATACGATTACCGGTTCGACGAGACAGCCCTTGCCATGTTACATATTTTGGAAAAAGAGCAGGAGGCGAATTTTGTTTTACAAAATTCAGCATTGAACAAGGCCATCGATAAAATTGAAGATTCTCAACGAACCTTAGCGCTAGACCGAGAACACCCACGCTGGCAGGCATTCTCCTATGGTCTTGGTCGGTTTGGTTTGCCGTTGCTGATGGCCATCTGTTTCGTTGCCATTTTTTACATGATCCACCTCAGCAATCAGAAACACGAAATGATCGATTCTGCCAAACTCCGGTGGTATGAAAATTTTTATCAATCCAATATTGAGAACAGGGAGACCAAGACCATGAAAGAATATTTAAGGGCAAATCCCATTCCTGAATAACTTTAAATGATCCGCCAAATGAAAGAATTTCTAAAGCAGAAACTACTGGAAAACAAGTCAGGTATTTATTCCCTGATCGCCCATCACTATGTTGACCGAATGAATGAAATGGGTTGCAGCCTTTTCCGCGACTGGTTAAGCCAGGAACTGTCTGTTGATAAAAGTTCGATAAATCTTACAAGTTTATATTCTGCCTCAAGAAGGGAGCAAAAGAAAGGTAAGAGTAAAAGCAAAACATCTGGTTTTAAACCTGTCACAGAGAACAGGCAGAAAAGCGTTATTCCAGGTTCTAATTTTTCCGATCCCAGCGCCATACCATCTTCTGTGGATAATATTACTGAAATGTAACCCTATTGCAGAATAGCGAATTATGAATAATTCTGAACGGGAATAAATAAGTATGAATAGAAGCAAATACTTTCGAATAAAATGAGGTAATTTTTTCATTACTAGCCATATTTATGCAAACCTATTTGATCAGGGTGCATAGCAAGTTTGTGCATCGGTCAGACCGATACCTTGCTCTACGAGGCCAAAAACATCCCGCCGGTCTAATTAGAACATTTGAAAATTCAAAGTCATGAAAACAATCAAAAACAGAAATACAAAAGGCCGGCCGGCCAAAGGACCTGCAGAAAAGAAAGGGCTTAAAATAACGATCAAAATGGCAATTGATGAATACACATACTTAAAAACCAAGGCTCATGAAGCCGGAATTAACCAGAGTGAATATATCCGCCAGTGTATCCAGGTCAGTATCGTTAGACAGCGCATAACCCCTGAGTTGATGAACCACATACGTCAATTGAGCGGAATGGCCAACAACATCAACCAGATTGCCCACAAAGCCAATGCTGCAGGGTATCCGGGTGTACACAAGTACTGTTTATATATGAACGAGAGGCTTGATAATGTAATCAGCAAAATTGAAGATGATTGCTAAGATTGTACAGGGACAGGGATTTCGGGGAGTGATCGGTTATGTCCTGGACAAAGAAAAGGCCAGTTTGCTTTATGCTGAAGGGGTAAGGCTTAAAGACAAGGAATCGATTATCAAAAGCTTTAGTGCCCAGCAAAAGCTGAACCCCAAAATAGTCAAACCGGTTGCGCATATTTCGCTGGACTTTTCGGTGCAGGATAAACACAGGTTGACCGATCAGTTTATGTTTGGCATGGCTAAAGAATACATGGAGAAGATGGGATACCAGAATACGCAATACATTATTGTCCGGCACCACGACACCGACCATCCGCACATTCATATCGTAATCAACCGGATTGATAACAACGGGAACCGGATCTCCGATCAAAATGAAAGGCTAAGAAACACCAGAGTTTGCATGGAGCTAACAAAGAAGTATGGCTTGTATATTGCTTCAGGCAAAGAGAACGTGAAAGAACACCGGTTAAAAGAGCCGGATAAAACCAAGTACGAAATCTATCATGCCCTGAAATCTGCTATCCCAAATTGCAGGAACTGGCAGGAACTAAAATCGGAATTACTCCAGTCAGGTATTACATTTGAATTTCGAAAAAACGGAAATACAGACAAAATCCAGGGCGTCCGGTTTGGAAAGAATGGATATGAGTTCAACGGTTCCAAAATTGATCGGACCTGCAGTTATTCCAAAATCAATTACAGGTTGCAGCAAAATGAGCGATTGCAACAGGCTCAAATACCCCATACGGAAAGACACTACTGGCAGGATAACATGGAATTCTCTTCAGTAAAGAAAACCGCAGCGTCAACGATGGGCGGACTTTTAGATATATTAAAACCATCATCCGGATATGATGAAAATCAGGCAGAAGTTTTTAGACAGGAAGCAAAAAAGCGAAGGAAGAAGAAAGCAAACCAATACAGACATGGATTGTAATTCATTTAAAGATCAACTTATGGGTAAAAATGGATTCTTCCGCAGTTTATAAGCTGTTTGAAGAACTGACACAAAAAATAGAGGAACTGAACAAAAGTGCAACTCCAGAAAACCAAACTGATTTAACTTTTGATATAAATGAGATTATTTCAATTATCGAGGAGTTGAAAGTTCTGATCAATTGTCGAAAACATATGGTCATGCCAGGTAAAAAAGTCTTCATCCATCAACTGGTGATCATTGCGAAGTTTTAACGGAATCTCATCATTCTTTCGAAGAAAATACTTCTCATCCAAATGAGTGAATCCACTTCGATAATACTGGACTTTCATCTGGTGTTCTTCCATGTATTCCTGAATTTTAAATAACCGTTGCTGAAAATACCTTTGAACAACCGGGATGTCTGCTTTCTTGCGTTTGCTTTCAATATCAAAGATGGTCTGGTAATACAATAGCTTGCTGTAAGCCAATGGTTTCACCTTTTTGAAAAAGTTAATTTCTGATTTAACATCAGGAAATCCCTTTTCAATCACCAGCTTCCGCATCCGGCTAAGTGCAATCTTACACAGCCCGATGGCATACTCCCGTTGTTCCGATACATCGTCCGAAACTTCCGTCATTCGGGAAAGGTCGTTATCCAAATCCCGGATGATTTCCAAATAGTGTGTTTCCATGTTAAAAATTAAACTGTTAAACTTTGAGTTTTAAAAAGCTCATTGAAAATTTCATCTACCCACCGAAATTCTATAACAGTTTAATATTTTCTGGTTCCGTATTTTTGATTCTTACTCTAATCACTCTAATTGATAAAATTTCATTTTTTAACCAAGCCCCCTCTCCCTATGTCAGGGCAAAGGGGCAGCCTAACTAACAACTAACAAAACTTAACTACTCCGATCAAACTCTGTTCTTCGAACAGTTCTTATGTTTTTCTATCATCTTTAGTTTTCGGTCCTTACTCAGGCTATTAATCCAATTTACCTTTTCCCTTAATGGCAGTTGTTCAATTTCTTTCAACGGACAGTCGTCCTGCCTGTCATAATAGGGACAGTCAAAAGCCAAACCATAAAGTGAATTAACATCTTTCATTTAAATTACTTAAGAAACCTATAACTTAAAGTTCCTGATATAGTGCACCATGCCCTGGTAATGTTCTTCTATACTTTCCAGCAGTTTAAATTGTGCTTGGGTTCGATCAAGATTATTGAGATGATACATATTCTTATAATAGGTGTCTCCATTCAGATAATTGGTCAGGAATCTTACCGTTTGCAGATAGTGCTTATTGAATTATTTTAGGAATTCTTATACATCCTTATAGTAAATGTTCAACTTATTCTAGTTTCAATTTCTGAATCATAGTTAAGCAATCTCGACATAAAGTCGTTATAAGTCCATAATCACCATTTTTCTGCAAATTTTTGGGTAAAAGTTGTGAACCCATTCCCACACAATGAACACCTGCTTTAAACCAACCTTTCAGATTAGTTTCGTCTGGCGAAACACCTCCTGTTGGCATAATACTGGCCCATGGCATCGGACGGGC
>CAIRSO010000218.1 GCA_903881215.1 uncultured Bacteroidia bacterium | reverse complement strand
TTCAGCCTGAAACAGTTGTTCTTTGGCTGCAAGTCCGGCTTCAACCTTATTTTTAATGATTTCGTAGCTTTTCTCAGTATTTACATTCTCCTCTTCCTTAATCGTCAGACTCATCTGAGCCATGTACACATTGTAAAATAGCTGAGTAACATTTTTCTCCAGGGCCAGACGTTGAATGGCATAACTAAGCATGGCATTCTCATTGTCCAGCTCAAGAGTTTTCATTGTCCATTTGGTTCTGTTGTAGGTAAACAATGGCTGAGCGATTGCCAGGTACAGGTTGTTGTAAAATGCCTTGTTAGAGCTGGTTGTACCTGATGCGTCGGAGGTATTAGATTGCCATCCCAATGTATTTATGAGGGATATTTTTCCATCTGTTGGAAGAAACGGCTGATCTACTCTGAAAGTACCCGAAGAGTTTATTATCTCATTGGTAAACCATTGAGAAGTTCTACTGTCAAATTTTCTGCTGTTGCTGTAGTCGATGGGCGCTACATTCAGGGCAAATTTAGATTTGAGAGCTGCACGTTGTGCATTCAGGGATTCTGTGGTCCGTTCAAGATTTAGAATTGTGCTTTGGATACTCGGACTGTTCACCACGGCGATTCCCATCGCTTTTTCCAGGGTGAGTATGGTTTGACCCTGTGATTCAAGCTGAAAAAACAGGAGCAGACCGGCAAATAATAGAAACGTTGTTATTTTTTTCATGAAATTGATATGATGTTAATTTTCCTTTACGAGTTTAATAGCATCTGCAAAGACTGATCTTGCCTTTGAATTATTCGTCAGCTCAATTTTGGCTGAATCTGAAGAGAAATGATATGTTCCAACTTCCACCCATGTGCTCTCCCTTGGATCCGGTTTCAGAACAGGATGATCGACGCCATCGTCATGAATGACATTGAAGTTATAATCCTCCTCCGGTTGGTTTCCGTCGCGGTTCCATCCAAAACGAATTTTTGGAATGAAAGCATAGACTTTGTAATACCCAGCTTCTTTAATTGCAGCACTCCAAATAGCCTTTCTTTCGCCGGTTCCGCCTTTGCAATAGTAGGCAGAACGTATCTGTTTTCCATAAAACTGCTCGTTGGTGGTAAGTGTCCATTCAACTTGTGGATTCCACATGTTCATTCCCTTGTATTTCAAGTCGTCTTCCTGAACATCCGAGGTGAACAAGCGTTTGATGAAACTCTTTGATGCTGGCTGCACCATTCTGAATCCTTTGTCTTCAGTGTCAACAATAATTTCGTGTGGTTCAGCACCATCGGTATATGGAATAACCTCCTCCTTATCGGATCCTTCTCCTTTCGGGTCTATATCGATTTTCTCGAACCGCTGAGAAATGGTTGACGGGAGATTGTGTGATGCATATGTGTTGATGGTTAATGACCTTGGATCCCTGTTTAGAAGGAAAGTCAGCCGTTTGGATTCTTTGGATCCAATCACGATGGTCTTCTCGATGTTGTCATCATTGCCGCCACCGCCCATCATCATTCTGCGACCTCCGCCACCGCCTCCCATTCCTCCGAGCCGAAAGGTTACTGTAATGGCTCCTGGGATATCTTCAGTATTGGTAAGAATAAAGGACACAACAGTTTTAATCTGGTCATCTTTTTGAATTTTGAAGGCTTTTGTATCAATCACGATATAGCCGGGCAGAGTCATGGAAGTGTACCATTTTGGCATATACTGATCAAGATCGAGCTTGAAATTATTACGCATTTCAGTATTGAGTTCTTCAACGGGAATAATTCTGAATTTGCGGCTGTCAAGGAATCCTCTGATAAATTCTTCAAACTTGTCAGGACCAACGGCTCCTTTCATGAGTGCAAAGAGAAAACCACTTTTGGTCTGGATAACATTGTTTAAAACATCCGAATCCTCCTGTTTCTCAAGAATATCGGCAAAAGATTTACTTTGGAGCGCAATGTTGCCTTTTTCATCACCCGATAGTCCCATCATGTTGCGCATAAAATTGTTCCCTCCATCGGTTGCACTTCTGGACAAATATGATTCAACAACCCTGTTGGTAATAGGATAGGATGTTGAAGAGATAAAATTCACATAATTGTAATAGTTGGGGAAAATGAAATACGGGTTAAGAACATCAGCTGCAAAATTGACGTTTGGTCCGCCGCCACCTATCCGTATGCCACCAAAATTCATAGAATTGACTTTGCTGTTTAAAAAAGTCTCATTAATAAATCTTTTCAGGTAATTGGCTTCAACTTCACGGGGTGAAACGGTTTCATTGTTGCTGTGATCCCGATTTTGATTCTGCATATTTTTTTTGATGCCTGCAAAGTTGGTGCTGTTTAATTTGTAACCTCCTTCGGGCAGGTAAACTGTTTCGGGCTGTACCTGTTCACCAGCACTGCTCCAGGCATGGTTAAAGGAACAAAACTGAACCGGAATTTCAATCAGTTGAAGCCTTGGGAATGGATACTCAGATCGGATTTTGATCTCCCAACTTTTCCTCAAGTCGCGGATCACAGGGACTACTGAATCGGTGAGAACTTTGAAATACTCGTCAAAGCCGTTATGACCATTAAAAAAGCTGAGTGAATAGTTTACTTTATCAACCTGGATAGAACGTGTCTGATAATTGCCGGCAACCAATGATATTTGAGTCAAAGGTTGCTCCGGTTCGAAAAGTGTTGTGCCGCTTGTTTCCTCTGTCTTTTTCCCCTGAGAGAAAATTGTTAGTCCTTTTGTAGCTTTCACACGAAGTTTGTATTGTGTAAATTGTGTGGCCAGCCAGTTAAGTCCCTTGGATGAATAGCTGACGCCTGCTGTTGGATACCAGCGAGTTTCAGGAGTTAAAAGCA
>CAIRSO010000217.1 GCA_903881215.1 uncultured Bacteroidia bacterium | reverse complement strand
CCTTTTCCCGTTGATCTTCCGGTAAACTTAACGTATAATTGGCATCGGCTTGCCGGTAATAGGGTGCGAAAACATTTGCATAAGTTTCAAAGGCCGTTGCCTGGCGTGCAAATTCCGGGGGTGCACCTGCCAACATGGAAGCGTTGTCGATGTCACATATATTCGAAGCAGTCGAATCAACCTTCTGCCAGCAAGTCGGATAAAGATAAAAAACATCAACTGCCATTACCGGGGCAGGTATAGATAACCAATGAGCAGCTTGCGAATAATCAGTAGCTATGGCAACTGGTTGTGGGGAGTTATCTTTCTTACAACTGCAGAAAAGAGTTGATATAAATCCTGATACGATCAACAGATAAATCCAAATTTTGTTTTTAGTGTTCATGTCGTCTTGGTTAAAGGGAAATATTTACATTATTAATTTCACGGATGTGCCATTTGGTTTATTGTTTATTATGTTCTGTAACGCTTTTAACATGCAGCCCAACTCACATATAACACCACTCCACAAGGTGGTTGTTTTATTGTTTAACAAGTTTACCGGTGAAGGTTGATTGATCGGATTGAACAGTGATAAAATAAATTCCGGAGGTAAGATCTGAAACTGAAAAATCGTTTGTGAAGAACACCTGAATCAACGCACCCTGCAAATTGAAAAGCCGGATGCTTTTAATTTTTTGGTCGCCGTTGCTTACATGAACAATCCCATTGGATGGGTTTGGATAGATAAGGGTCGTGTTTTCGGGTTGTTTCTCTTCCGAAATCCCCGTTGATTTACAATTTGCAATCATCTGCGGTAAGATTTGCAACAGGTCGCCCTGAAAAAAAATCATATCCCATACATGATAGTTGGGTGACTTTTTAGGCAAGGGAGAAATTCTCAGGTCGCCGCCCGCCGGCCGAAGCGTGTCAATCCGTAAAAAGGAAGCGCCCGGGGCTGTAGCCAAGTACTTTATTTTCCATGCTTTAATCATTTATTGGAAAGGTAAAATAAAAACATGAACCTTTACCTTCTTCACTCTCCACCCATATCTTCCCGCCATGCTTTTCAACAAAGTCTTTACAAAGAATCAAGCCCAACCCCGTGCTGGGCTCGCCTTCGGTACCTTTTCGGTTTGTTTGAACATCGAGCCGGAATAAACCGACAACCATTTGAGGGCTCATGCCAATACCTGTATCCCTGACTGCGAACTCAACTGTATTACCAGGCCCCGACTTTGCTGAAATGGTGACCTTCCCACCTTTAGTGGTGAACTTCACGGCATTGGAGGCCAGGTTGCGGATGGTTGAGGCCAGCATATATTCATCGGCGAAAACTTCCAGATCATTGGGAATCTCATACCTGATCTCAATCTCCTTCTTGTCAGCCAAATCCATAGCCGGGTGCATTATTTCAGTAATCATGGGCATCAAAAAGAACGGCCCGGGCTCAAAGGGTGTAATGCCCCTTTGTAAGAGTGCCCACTCCAGCAAATTTTCGAGTAACCCGAAAAGATTTGTCGCGGAGTCTCTCATGCTCCTTGCTATCTTTTGAATCTCAACCTGTTTCAAGTCTGGCATTTCTTCAGCCATCAACTTTGTCAATCCTAAAAATCCATTGAAAGGGCCGCGCAGGTCGTGGGCAATGATGGAAAAGAACTTATCTTTTTCGGCATTGAGTTCCAACAATCTTTCGTGGTTACGCTTGATTTCATCCTCAGCTTGCCTGCGTTCGGTGATGTCGTGAATGAGGGAATACAGCATCGTTAAATGACCGAATTTTATAGGGTTGGAATATACTTCAACCTCGCGTACAACGCCGTTGGAAAGCCGATGGTTGAATATGAAATAGCTTCGTTTTTCTTCTTTGGCAAGTTGCATTTCTGCTGAAATTTCACTTAAAGAGGATGTGTTGATTTCTGAAATGTTTTTTTTGCACATTTCGGCAAGCGACCATCCATAATACCTGCAGGCTGCAGGATTTGCATCGTTGATTGCCCCTGTATCAGGATCAATAAGGAGCATAATGGAATAGTTATTCTGAAATATCGATTTATAACGATCTTCGCTTTCACGAAGCAATTCTTCAGCCTGCTTGCGATCGGAGATGTTGCGCCATGCAATAAATAAGGCATGTTTCCCTTGCAGCATCATGGCCGCGATGGTAACCTCGACAATAAATTCAGACCCGTCAAACCGACGATGCAACCACTCAAAGCTGTTAGCGCCTGTATTCAAGGCATCTTTGATCTTGTGCTCAGCCGCTTCCGATGATCTGCTTCCATCAGGCTGAAATTCGGGTGACAGTGCATCCGGGGTCTGTCCGATAATGCTTAGCCGGTCACCATGTAACATCACTTCGGTGGCACGGTTACAATCAACAAATACGCCATCGACGATGATCAGATAGGCATCGGGTGAATTCATAAACAGGATGCGGTGTTTTTCTTCGCTCTCACGCAGCGCCTCTTCCACCCGTTTACGGTCGCCGATTTCGCGAACAACGAAAATCATTTGCATTGGCTGTCCGCCTGCATCCCGAATGAATTCGCCATTCACTTCTATGTTGAAGATGGTTCCGTTGGCCAGTAATCCGTGGTATTCACCCAGCCCCTGGATGATACCCTGAGACATGAGCATAATATTCGATTGAGCTCGCTCCAAATCAACTGGTGCAATGAAATCGGATAGGTTAAGTCCAATGAATTCTTCCTGCACTTCGCCCCCGAACATCTTCACCCCTGCAGGCGAAACCATAAGAATTCGCCCCCCGAGGTCGGTGATGGTGATGTTGTCGGGAGATGCTGCAAGGATGGCGCGGTATTTTAACTCGCTTTCATGTAAATCTTTTTCGGTTATACGCCGGATTCTGATCTCATTTTTAAGGTTTACTGACAAAGTATAAAAGAAGTATGCAATGAATCCGACAATCACAATAATCAATATTAACACTGAAATCCATTTCCATGGGATCTTCATTCCCTGCTTCACGTAATCGGAATAAAGCAGCCCATTGGTTGTGAACGAAGGATCAAGCATCTTCAGTTTTTTGTATGTCTCCGCTATGGATTGCCATCTGCCAGGATTAGTATAACCGGGTTCAACAACATCGGCCATAATAAAGTGTTTCATCCGCTCCGCTTCAAACTGCAAATGTCCCACACTATGTCTTTTGCTGTATTTGGAATAAATCAATTCAATGATTTCTTGCGGATGGCCCATCGCGTATTTCCATCCTTTGAGCGAGGCTTTCAGGAAGTTGTCGACCAATACAGGATTCTTTTTAATCAATGCTTCGGTGGTAAACAACAAATCGCCGTAGAAATCGATGCCACCCATCGATGGGGAGATGATCGTGTAATCAAAGTTTGATTCCTTTAAAAAATAAGGTTCATCGGTT
>CAIRSO010000216.1 GCA_903881215.1 uncultured Bacteroidia bacterium | reverse complement strand
CCCAACATCTCCACAAATAAGTCGATCCATTGGCATCAACCTTTCCATATCTTCCTTCACAGATATGGTTGCTTTGATTTGGTCGGGAGTATCCTCATAAATAAAGCTGGCTTCAAGCTCCTGCTGAAGATAGGTGTCTGGCATATAGGCATATCCCTTTTCCATTTTTCTTGCTGCATACAAAGCAATAAGTTCCCGGGCAATATCTTTGACCTTGCTCTTGGTCTTATTCTTCATGTTTTGCCAGGCAGCAGTCCCTAACTTGTGGATGGTAGGCTCCTGTCCCTCTTTTCCTTTGTATTTGGAGATCCGGTGAAGTGAATGAATACTTACCAGAAGTGAGTCGTTGTCCCGGTAGGATAGCCTTACAGCTTCCTGAACAATTCCATTTACCTCGTTGCGAACCAATCCGGCAAATTTCCCGATTCCATGATCAGTATGGACAACGAAATCGCCGACCTGAAGTTTGCTCAGCTCTTTGAGTGTAATCGCCTGCCTGGATGGTTTTTTTGTACGAAGTTTATACCGGTGATATCTTTCAAAGATCTGGTGGTCGTTGTAACAGCAAATCTTCAGATCGTGGTCAATAAACCCCTCCTGCAACGCAAAGGGAAGCGAATCAAGTTTTTGCGGATCACCTTTGTCGTCAAATATGGCATGTAATCTGTCAATCTGTTTCGAACTTGAAGAAAGGATCAGGTTATTGTACCCTTTGTGCCGGTTTTCTTTGAGGTTAGCGCCTAAAAGATCGAAATTTTTATTGAAAACTGGCTGGGGTGAGCAGTGAAATTCGGTATTTAGTCCTCCTCCCTTTTTGTTCGATTTTAATTCAATGAGCGAGAACTTTCTGAGATAATTTCTAAGTTGTTCTGCAGAGAGAAAATTACCATTGTGAAGCTCCTTATCATCAACTGATTTCGCCTGATTTGCAGAAAAACTTAAATCGCCAACGAGTTTATCCAATTGATCAAAATCTCTGGAGACAACAAGGGTTTGTTTGTCTAGAAATTCAAAAAATGAAACTTTTTTCTCCTCTGTAAGCCCTTCCTGGATATTGGGTATTATTGAAATTTTTGTGTAGGGGACTTTAGAAATCTGGTCCTCAATGTCGAAAGAACGGATCGTATCTACCACATCTCCAAAAAAATCGATCCGATAAGGGTCCTCATTGGAATAAGAAAAAATATCGACTATGGATCCGCGAATGGAATATTGTCCCGGTTCAAAAACAAATTCTACTCTCTCAAATCCGTATTCGTAAAGCAATTCATTAATAAAGGATATAGATAGTTTATCACCTGTTTTGACGTGAAGGGTGTGCTTTTGTAGTCCTTCTTCCGAAACTACCATTTCCATGATTGCTTCAGGGTAGGTGACAATCAGATAATTCTTCTCTTTAACAGAAAGCTTATTTAATACATCAGTACGCAGAATGATATTCTCATTGTCAATATGGTCGTGCCAAATGTTCCTTTTATAGGAGGAAGGAAAAAAAAGTAGTTCATTTTCACGTCCAAGTACCTGCAGATCATCGAAGAAGAAAGCAGCCTCCTCTCGATCACTGAGTATAAATAGTGACTGAAATGAGATCATCTCCCGCAAAACAGAAAATGCTACAGTAGAAGCTGAACCGGAAAGACCGGAAACCGATATTTTTTTCCCTCCGGAAACTTTTACTGACTCTTTTAATCCGATAAGAGAAGGATGAGACCGATATAAATGAAGAAATTCTGCTAATTCCAAGTGTTGCCTTTATATTAATCTGCGAAGTTACAAATTTTGCAGATTATGCAGACCCCGAAACGGTATGTCTCCCTTTTTTGTTACTTTGTGAAGTGAAAAATAAACATTGAAAACTTGGAAAATATTAGAAAATGAAGGTATTCAAATTTGGGGGCGCCTCAGTGAAAGATGCAGCAAGTGTAATCAATACAGCAGCCATTATAAACAATGAACCAGATCATTTAGTTGTTGTAGTTTCTGCGATGGGAAAAACGACAGATGCGCTGGTGTTGGTG
>CAIRSO010000215.1 GCA_903881215.1 uncultured Bacteroidia bacterium | reverse complement strand
TATGGGGCATTATACAACTATTTTACAGTTATTAGCGGAAAACTTTGTCCTGTTGGATGGCATGTTCCTTCGGATGAAGATTTTAATATTTTAATTTCATTTCTTGGAGGAGAAAGCGTCGCTGGTGGAAAATTAAAAGAAACTGGCACTCTACACTGGTTGAGCCCTAATTCATATGCTACTAATTCAAGCGGATTTACTGCTCTTCCAGGAGGGGCACGTACTGTGAATGGATTCCTGTACTTTGGCAATAGTGCAGGGTTCTGGAGCTCAACAGAAGTCTATTCAGAAACAGCTTGGACATGTTCGTTAACTAATTCCAGCAACGGCTTTTCAAAGTATAATAATAGCGATAAACATGATGGCTATTCAATCCGTGTGTAGGGGATTAAGAGTAACGAAAATAATATGTACACGGTACGACTTAATCTAACAGTCAGAAATGCAACCTTTGATCGAAAAATCAAAGTCAGAAATAAACACAATAACAATAATATTAACCCAGTCCTGGAGACGGCATGTAAACCATATCGTAAACCAGCAGAAAATACAATCATTTTTAAGGCCATCTAACTAACTGACACACATTGGAGGTAGCTCAATGGATAGAGCAACAGCCTTCTAAGCTGTAGGTTCTTGGTTCGATCCCAAGCCGGGTCACCGAAATCCTTGTAAATCTATGATTTTCAAGGATTTTTTTTTAAATAGTTAATTTTGTAATTTTAACTTATGCTTTGCTGTCATATGTTAATTTCACTTAGGTTTCAGATGTCAAAGACTTTTTACTAATTCAGCCGTTGTAACTCCCTCAAAACAATGAAGCAAATCAAAAGTTCTATCATGCCGGTAACGGGTTTGTCGTGCAGCAATTGTGCACGGGCCATTGAAAGAGGCATCCTCAAACTCCCGGGTGTATCTGAGGCAAATGTTGATTTCGCCAGCGAAAAATTGAACATAACATTTGATTCTGCTCTCCTTAGCGATAACCAGATCATTGCTTCTGTCAAACACATCGGATATGGTATTGCAACTGGAAAAATTGAGCTTCCTGTAACCGGAATGCGGGATTCGACCGATGCACTGATGCTTGAAAAACTTCTGACCAAACAAAATGGCGTTTTAACTGCTCAGGTGGGTTTTGGGAATGAGCATATCTCATTGGAATATATTCCCGGAATGACCTCGATCGCTGAGCTTGCCTCTGTTATTCGCAAAGCCGGATTTGACCTTGTTCAGGCAGATGCTTCAGAAGATGTTGAAGAGGTGGAAGCCAATGTCCGCGCAACTGAGCTTAAAAAGCAGAAGAACCTTTTGATCATTGGCCTTGTATTTACCGTTCCGCTGATGATCTTCAGCATGGCCCGCGATTTCAACCTTGCCGGATTTCAACATGATCTCTTTGCCATGTTTTTTGCCGCCACAGTGGTTCAGTTTGTGGTGGGATGGCATTTTTACATCGGTGCTTTCAAAAGCCTTCGCAATGGCAGTGCCAACATGGACGTCCTGATCATGATGGGATCGTCGGTGGCCTATTTTTCAAGCTTCTTTGTCACCATTGGAGTCATTGACAGTCACCATGTCTATTTCGAAACCGGAGCCGCCATCATCACCCTGATCAGGCTCGGAAAATACCTTGAAACCAAAGCCAAAGGCAAAACATCCGAAGCTTTGAAAGCCTTGATGGGCTTGCGTGCCAAGACCGCATGTGTGGTTCGGGATGGCATCGAAACTGAGGTAAACATAGAGCTGGTAGAAGTCGGTGACACCATCATTGTTCGTCCGGGCGAGAAAATTCCGGTCGATGGAATCATCACCGAAGGACGATCCGCGATAGAGGAATCAATGATTACAGGAGAGTCAATGCCGGTGAGCAAAGGTCCGGGAGATGAGGTTATAGGAGCAACAATTAACCGTGAAGGATTGATCCGTTTTGAGGCCACCAGGATTGGGAAAAACAGCACCTTGTCGCAGATCGTCAAGATGGTTCAGACCGCCCAGGGTAGCAAAGCCCCGATACAAAAGCTGGCGGACGAAATCGGCAAATATTTCGTGCCTGTCATCATTGCCATTGCCTTGTTTACTTTCGCCGGATGGATCTATGTGGCGCAGGCCGACTGGACCATCGCCATGATCAATGCCATCGCCGTACTCGTTATCGCCTGTCCTTGCGCCATTGGGCTAGCCACGCCAACAGCCATCATGGTAGGTACTTCCAAAGGTGCATTGAACGGTATTTTATTCAAAAACAGTGAAGTACTTGAGCGTGCCGGGAAATTGAATATTGTCGTTCTGGATAAAACCGGTACCATCACCCGGGGCGAACCACAGGTGACAGATATTCTCCCCGTAGGAGATCATTACATTGATGAGGTTTTGAGACTGGCCGCCAGTGCTGAAAGGGGATCGGAACATCCTCTGGGCAAATCGATGGTTACGATGGCAGTAGAAAAAGGTTTGAAACTTTCTGAGCCCCAGCAATTTCGTGCCTTCGGCGGATTCGGCATCAGGGCAAAGGTGGATGACCAACTTATCTCCATTGGAAATGTCAGAATGATGAAGAATGAGGGTCTGTCTACAGAGGATATTCTTTCTGATATTGTCAGATTGCAATCAGATGGAAAGACCGCCATGATCGTTGCGGCGCGTCCGGAAGATAGTGAAGACCCCGGACAGGTAATAGGAATCATAGCCGTATCGGATACCTTGAAGCCTGGTGCTATTGAAGCGATTGCTGATCTTCGTAAGCTGGGATTGGATTTGGTGATGATTACAGGAGATAACCAGTTATCAGCCGAAGCCATCGCAAAACAAGTTGGTATAACAAGAGTCATGGCTGAAGTCTTGCCCGGCGAAAAGGCAGAAGCCATCAGGAAACTTCAGGAGGCCGGTTCATTGGGCAATTATTCTCATACGGTGGTGGCCATGGTTGGCGATGGGATCAACGATGCCCCTGCATTGGCTCAGGCTGATGTTGGCATTGCACTCGGAACGGGGACCGATATTGCGATGGAGGCAGCCGGCATTACCCTGATCAGTGGTGATCTTTCCGGCGTGGGCCGGGCCATATCCCTATCACGGGGAACCTCACAAACCATCATTCAGAATTTTATCTGGGCTCTTTTTTACAATGTAGCCCTGATTCCTATTGCTGCCTATGGACTCCTTAGTCCGATGTTTGCTGCAGGCGCGATGGCCTTCAGTTCAATTTTCGTAGTAACCAACAGCCTGCGTTTAAGAGCCTACAAAGTGGAGACATATGTACCTAAAAAAACGATTCTGCAACAATCTCTGGACTTCTTCCGCTAACCAAGGTACCTGAATCCGTGTTTGAAAAATTTTACCTTTGGAGATCGAATTGATTCAGATGAACCTGGAGACTACTGACTACATGCTATGGGAGGATTTCCGAAAGGGCGATAAGCAGGCTCTTTCGACTATCTATTTTCGCTATGTCAATCCGTTGTTTCGGTATGGAAAAAAGTTTTCATCCAATGATGAGCTCATAAAAGATCTCATTCAGGATCTTTTTTTCGATTTAATCAGGACACGCTCTACACTTGGATCAACAGATCATATCTACTTCTACCTCATCAGATCTTTGAGACGCAGATTGGCTCAAAATAAGCTGGGGACAAAGAAAAAGGAGTGGATCGGGAACTATACGGACATTATGGAAGCCAATATTGTC
>CAIRSO010000214.1 GCA_903881215.1 uncultured Bacteroidia bacterium | reverse complement strand
TTGCGATTTTACTTTATCAATATACAATCGAACTTTTACAAATTCTTTCGATTTGTCGACTGGGAAAAGATCAAGAACATGTACAGCTTTCCCCGTTAAGTTTTCTTCAGCTATGTAAGTAAAATTGAATCCCTTTTCATAGATTGTAAAGATATTAGCAGGGTTTAATGAGCCATCCTTGTCCTCTTCGACACTAGCAATATTGCACTCTTTGGCCTCGGTGAGATAACTCCAGGTAGTGGTTCCATCACAGAATATCTCCATACTGAAAACAGGCATATGCAACCTGTAACTCTTTCCCTTCAGTGCTACCTCCCCTTCATTGGTCTGGTTAACATTGTTCTTCTTATTTTCAAGCGTAAAGGAGAATTCAATCTGAATTGTCTTGTAACCCCTGGTAGTTTGTGAAAGTTTATCCAGCACCTCTTTGGCTTTTGGATCTTGTTGAGCCATTAAACTGGAAGCCATCAAGAAGGCAACCACAGCAAATACTAATTTTCTCATTCTTCGTATCAATTTCCTTTTATTTATCAATTATTGTGCCATTTTTAACAGAAAAGATCCATTAAAAAACAGCTATTATAATTATTGTGGAAGCTTTCTCAAAATATGCTCCAAACTGTTTTCGTCCTGAATTAGAACTTCCCTTGCCTTGCTTCCAGCATTGACACCTACGATCCCAGCTGCTTCCAGTTGATCCATAATTCTTCCAGCCCGGTTGTACCCAATGGAAAATTTCCTTTGTATGGAAGAAGTAGAACCTGTTTGGTTTAATACCACAATACGTGCTGCATCGTCAAAAAGCTCGTCACGGTTTTTCAAATCAATTTCATCCGAACTATCCGAACTATCGCTCCTGTATTCAGGTAATGCAAATACCGTAGGATATCCCGGTTGCTTGCCTATGAAATTAGCAATTGCCTCCACTTCAGGCGTATCTACAAATGCACATTGAATACGTGTCAGGACGTTCCCAATGGAAACCAGCATGTCTCCCCTGCCAATAAGCTGATTCGCTCCCGGTGTGTCCAGAATTGTTCTTGAATCAACCATGGAAGCCACTTTAAAGGCAATCCTGGTAGGAAAGTTCGCTTTGATAACACCGGTGATGATATTTATAGAAGGCCGCTGCGTGGCGATGATCATATGAATTCCTACGGCCCTTGCCAATTGCGCTATCCTTGCGATTGGAAGTTCTATCTCCTTCCCGGCAGTCATGATCAGATCTGCGAACTCATCAACGACAACCACAATATATGGGAGATAACGGTGTCCCTTGTTTGGGTTTAAACGTCTTGCAATAAATTTGACATTGTATTCTTTGACATTCCTGGTCTGGGCCATCTTAAGCAGGTCGTATCTTCTTTCCATCTCAATGATCAGAGAATTCAAAGTATCTTTTACCTGCTGAACATCTGTTATAATCGAATCCTCCATTCCCTCCATTTTTGCTAAAAAGTGCTTTTCAATAACGGAGTAAAGGTTTAATTCAACCTTTTTGGGATCAATAAAAACAAATTTTAGCTGGGAAGGATGTTTCTTATACAAGAGTGACGAGATGATTGCATTCAATCCAACAGACTTTCCTTGTCCTGTAGCACCCGCAACCAGAATATGTGGCATTTTTGTTAAATCTACCACAAATGTTTCGTTCGAAATAGTCTTCCCCAAAGCAAGTGGGAGTTCATAATCAGTCTCCTGAAACACTTTGGATGCAATGAGGGAGCGCATGGAAACTATTTCAGGCTTGTTGTTCGGTACTTCAATACCAACCGTACCTTTCCCCGGCATAGGAGCTATGATACGAATACCTAACGCGGATAAACTGAGTGCAATGTCATCTTCCAGATTTTTAATTTTTGAAATCCTTACCCCTGGTGCGGGAACAATCTCATAAAGAGTGACCGTTGGACCTGTGGTTGCCCGGATTTTCTCAATTTCAATACTATAGTTTTTAAGGGTCTGAAGGATCTTGTTCTTATTTGCCATCAGCTCATCATTGGTCACTTGAGGATTCCCGGTTGCCCGTTCTTCCAAAAGGTCGATGGTAGGAAATATATACCTTGAAAGATCCAGAGTGGGATCGTAGTCACCCTCTTCAATATCGGAATCATCTTCATTGTGTTCTAACCCAGTCCTTTCAAATGCCGGTGTAGCAATTGGAAGTTTTTCCGGTACCTGATACGTTTCCTTTTCGACAAAAACCTCTCCCATTTCCAATTCGATCGTGTCATCATCCGGTTCAGAATAGACGATTTTCACTTCATCATCATCCGCGACTTTAGAGAAAGACCGATCCCTTTCCATGGTTTTGGGAGGCTGGGCAACAAGGGCTGAATGATCGGTTACCAGATCAATTTCCTTCTCTTTTGGTGGTCGTTTATAATTCAGCAAACCAAGGATAAAACTCCAGGTATCCTCAAAAGCCACAATAATTAAAATCAGTAATGATCCAAAAAGAATAAAGAAAGTACCCAATTTACCAACAACCGAATTCAGGTGTTGTGCCATAATAAACCCGTAGGAACCTCCGGGTAAAATGGGCGAATTTTTATAAAAGTACGAAAGGGAAAAGG
>CAIRSO010000213.1 GCA_903881215.1 uncultured Bacteroidia bacterium | reverse complement strand
TTGCAACTGCTGCATCCGTTGGAGTTCGACCAGATCCCGCGAAGAAAGTATAAATGGGTTAAATGATTAAATGAAATCATTAGTACTAATCCTCTAAAACAATAAAAATGACAACAGTTAATATATATTTAAATTTTCATGGCAATTGTGAGGAAGCCTTCAATTTTTACAAATCAGTAAAGAAACTATAATCATGGGAAGTGATACTGGTGGAGAATGGGTTCCGACTTTTCAGCAGGGCAATAATTTCTC
Organism: uncultured Bacteroidia bacterium; assembly: GCA_903881215.1. GTDB lineage: Bacteria > Bacteroidota > Bacteroidia > Bacteroidales > Prolixibacteraceae > CAINVV01. The sequence continues at coordinate 2,476 of CAIRSO010000213.1, read as the reverse complement.
AATATGTATCACAACAGACAACAAAGAAGAAGCTGACCATATATATATATAGGCCTTTCGGCGGGCGGACAGGTCACAATGCCTTTGGAAAATACCTTCTGGGGCGACTATTTTGGCATGTTTACCGACAAATTCGGTATTAACTGGATGGTAAGTTTTCCAACGGTTCAACAGTAATATTAATTAAAACAGTTACATAAATTGAAGAAAGTATTGATTATTCATGCGCATCCTGAACCAAAGTCATTTTGTTCCGGATTGAAAGGGACTTCAGAACAATATTTTACCGACCGGGGTGATATTGTCAAGGTAAGCGATCTTTATGCTATTGGTTTTGATCCTGTGGGAGACCAGCGGGATTTCACTTCCATCAGCAAACCTGATTATTTCAAATATCAGTTGGAGCAGATGAATGCCTGCAAAACAGATGGGTTCACTGATGAATTAAAGGCTGAAATGGACAAACTGGTCTGGTGTGACATTCTCATCTTCAATTTTCCTCTTTGGTGGTTTGGCCTGCCTGCAATTCTCAAGGGGTGGGTTGATAGGGTGTTTGCCATGGGGCTGGTTTATGGGGATGGTCGGGGGGTTTATGAAAACGGAATATTCAAGGAGAAAACGGCTTTTGTGACCATGACTACCGGCGGACCGGAAATTGCCTATACACCAACAAGCAATGGCGATCCCAATGTTATCTTGTTTCCGATCCATCATGGCATGTTTTATTTTGCCGGGATGACTGTTCTACCTCCGTTTATCAGTTGGGGACCAGCCCGGATGAGTGAAGAGCAGCGGAAAGCAGAATTGGAGAGGTACAAAAGCTATTTGCAGTCGATTGACACGCTAAAACCCATTTATACAAACAGATAGAACAAATACCGTACTGATTCGAAAAAACTTGAGTGATTTTTTTGTGAAAGCAAAAAAAGGGCTATCTTTGCAACACTTTTGAAGAAAAAGGCATCACAAAAGGGAGCTTAGCTCAGTTGGTTTAGAGCATCTGCCTTACAAGCAGAGGGTCGCTGGTTCGAATCCAGCAGTTCCCACAGAATTAAAACACAGAATATCAGAGGAATACAGAAGGTTTAAACCGGAAGTGTTCCTCTTTTTCGTTTATGGGGTTGCTAAATATTGTCAAAAATTGCTTATTATTGATGATAATTCTGTGTAAATTCTGTGTATAAAATGGCTAAAGTATCTCTCACAATTCAACCAACCCGCCCCAACCGTCATGGAGCGTTCCCGGTTATGCTTCAAATTTCAGCTCACCTGAAAACAATCCTATCACCGACGGATGTGACAGTAAAAAAAGAACACTGGGAAAAAGCTACCCGTCTGGTAAAGCCAGGTAAAGAGGGTGATCCAAAGGCTGCCTACAAAAACGTGCGTCTTACACAGATTAAGAACGGATGCGAAGTAAAAATGATCAACAACCAGGAGCGGGTTGATAAAATGGATGTTCAGTCTCTTAAAAAATTTCTTCTCTCTGAAAATGATGTTGTCGATACCGATTTTTTCTCTTACTGCAGGGCAAGGATTTCAGAACAGCAAGCCCTTGGCCGTAAAAAAAGTGCAGAATTGTTGCAGAGTACCGCAGAGAAATTAAAAGATTTCTGTGGTATATCCTCGCTCGACTTTTCTGAAATCAATGTAAGGTTTCTGCAGCAGTTTGAAGCCTACTGCCTGCGGACCAAAAAGAAGGTAAAAGGCAAAAAGATTGAAAAAGAGACGGAAAAAACCATGTCAACCAATGGGGTAGCTGTCTACCTTCGCAATATCCGTACGATCCTTAACCAGGCCATCGCCGATGACCTTACCGAAAACTACCCCTTTAAAAAGTTCAAGATCCACACCGAAGTGACCCGTAACCGAAACCTCTCTTCTGAGGAGATTCGAATGATCCGGGATTACGTCGCACCCGACCGTCGGCAGGAAATCGCCCGGGACTTTTTCATGCTTCAGTTTTTCTTACTTGGGATTAACACTTTTGATATTTTCTGGATGCCCTCGTCTGGAGTGGTGCGTGATCGGTTGCAGTTCAACCGTGGTAAAACGGGTAAATTTTGTAATATTAAGATTGAACCTGAAGCACAAGCCTTGATTGACAAGTACCGGGGACAGAAGTATCTTTTGTGGTTTGCAGATCAAAGCGCCCCTGAGCGTATACCTGCTCAAAGCAGCAAACATGCTCGTAAAAGCGAATTTCAGTACAAAGATGAGGCTGCCTTCAATAAAATGATCAATCCAAACCTTGCAAAAATTCAGACTGCTCTGAAAATCAATCCTGTGGCTAAAATTACCACTTATTATACCCGTCACTCGATGAGTAGCATCATGAGGGAGATCGGAGTTTCGGTGGATGATATATCACTCTGCCTCTCCCACTCCTCACCTGATCATAAGACAACTCATATTTACATTAACAAAGATTTTGAAAGGGCTGATATAGCAAACCGTAAACTGATCAACCATATTC
>CAIRSO010000212.1 GCA_903881215.1 uncultured Bacteroidia bacterium | reverse complement strand
GCTGCTGTTTCAACAACAATTCGGGGATGCTTACTTCAAAATCGTGAATGTCATTGTGTTTGCGCATTAGCATATTGCCGACAACCTTGGCAGTAGCAGTAAGTTGTTGCGTCTCTTTAACGCGGACGATAATCTTATCCAGCTGATTAATGTCCTCTGCTTTATTGGTGTTGTCCCTTCCTGAGCCGATCATTTTTACCTGATCGCCGCGTATCAAAGCCCTGTTCCGGTACCTGAGCAGCATCGTTTTTACAGGAATGATGATGCTGTTATCGGTGCTGCTGATGGACATGGTGCCGCCACCTGTCCCAACAAAATTCCGCTTTTCAATCACACCAATTACTTGAAGCCAGATCTGTCCGCATTTGATGTATTTCCCAATGGGAGATTCCTGGTTAAAGAAAATATTTTTGATGTTGTATCCGATAATACAAACGGGATATCCCTCTTTGGTGTGCTGCAAGTGAAATAGAGTGCCACTTTCAAGTTTGATATCGAAAAGGTTGAAATAGGTATTGTCTGTGCCGTCCAGCTTTACCGGACTGCTTATGTCGTGAAGTATGGCCGTATAATTAAAAGTAATGATCGGACAAACATCCTGCACTGTTGGGATGATCTCTTTTATCGAAGTTGCATCAAGCATCGTAAGCCCCTTGGAATATTTCTTTTTACTACCTGCCAGCTGATTGCTTTCTGAAGCACTTCCCGGTTTTGCATCATTGGCTCCTGCCTGATCTGCCTGAAGAATTGGCGTGACGATGATGTTGTTCACCCCAACCATTTTAATCTGCTCCAATATTTCCTGCTCTGCGCCGTTGCCAATTGCCAGCATGCTGATTACTGCTGCCACGCCAAAAATAATACCAAGGGCCGTAAGCAATGATTTTACCTTATTGGCTATGATTGCTTCAATGGCAATCTGCACATTGTAGGAATATCTGGTATAAAAAGCTCCTATTTTCATCTGAGGTTAATTCGTTAATTGGAAGTCAGCAAAATGGAAGGTAGATTAATGATGATTTTTAATTGGTGCCCCTATTCTTGTTTTTACTTGAATCGGGCCGCTCAATTCTATCTCCTTCATTTTTCTGCTTCTTTTGTCTGGCAAGTTGTTCTTCATAAATGTCCCATCCAATGGTTTCAATATCCTCCGTTTTTTCCGGTTCACTCAACAACAAAACATCGCCTTCCTTTACTCCTTTGTTAATGATCATGTAGTCTTCATTCTCTTCGCCGGTATCAACTAATTGTTTCACAATTTTGTTTTTAGTGAGATACACAAAACGAGTCGAGTCGGTCTCAAAAACTGCCTCAGAAGGAACATATAGTTTATCGTTATAAACACCTGTTTGTATTAGATTTCCTGTTGTCATGGCAGGTTTTAAATCAGGATCACTGCCAAAAACCCTGATGTTGACAAGGAAGACTTTTGAATCACTTTTCGGCATTGGCTGACCAATATTCGCAACAGATATTACTTCTCCTTTCAACTCCTTATCAGGAAATGCATCAATGCTCAAAGTCACTTTTTGTCCAACCTTGATTTTTGCTATATCGATCTCATTGATGTAGGTTTCCGAGATCATTTTAGTCATGTCCGGTAACGTGGCTATGATCGGGCTCCATGGGGTCAGAACGGACCCTACCTGTATCTTGATTCCAAACCGGTCCCGGGCATAAATCACCATTCCAGGTTTGGGCGCTTTGATGATAAGTGCATCGTATAATTTGAGAAGGTCATCGACCCTTTTTTGTTTCAGTCTAAAATCAAGGTTTCGTCGCTCCATCTGTGAATTAAGTTGTCTTTGCCGCATAGTAAGCCCTTTGATATCCTGTTCAAGCTTTCTTTCAGCTTTACTAAGATCCATTTGGGCTTTTTTAATAACGGAAGGCGATTCATAAACCGATTCTGCCAAAACGATCTTGCGTTCTTCCACATCCGACTGGGAGTTGGTAATCAAATCACGGTAGTTACTTAAGTTCAGATTTGAATCCAATTTGGCATCTTCTATCACCACCATGGCGGCTTCCAGCTCGAGACGTGCTGTAGTAAGAACTTCTTCAATGACTTTATGGTCCAGGGTGGCAATATATTGGCCTGAATCAACGACGGATCCTTCTTCAATCAGATCGGTAATCTTGATCTCATAAACCCTCACATTCTGGCTGGATAGGACAGAGGGAAGCAGGATGTTTTCTGATTTTTCTGACTCCAGCTGACCGGAGGTATGTACCTTTACTTCAATAGATCCTTTCTGGACTTTGCAGGTAATAACCTCTTCGCCTGATTTACTTCTGAAGCTGAAATAAAGAATAACCAATAAGGTAATTGAGACGGATAATATGATCAGCAACTTTTTTTTGTTCATAACAATCTGGTTGATTCTTAGATTGGACTTCTGTTGATTTGAATAGTTTAAACCACAAGCTATTCTTTGGAAATGAATATTTTTTAGGAAGAAAATTGACGGTTCCAAAGATAGGAATAGAAATGGTTTGAGATGAGAAAAAATTATGGTGTTTTTCCTTGCTCAAGTTATATAATGCGGATTCCCCTTTGGTTGTTTTGGATTCTTGTATTTAAACATGAAATAACTCATCAAAGCAATTTTGGCTTCTTTGTCAGGATTTCACCTACATTGATATCAGTTTTTATCCTACTCTGGCCTTCATGATTGCCTGCTATTTTCAGGAAATTTTAAACATAATTTTATTTATTGCTATATTGTAGCCTTTATTTTATATAACCAAGTCATAATGAACAAGCAGATCTGCTTGGACGGTTTTCTCTTCGAAGAGTTAAAATCAGGAAATACAAGGGCATTTGATCAGATTTTTAAGGAATATTATCCCAATCTGTGTCGATTTTCCCATTCTATTGTACATGATGAGGATGCAGCTCATAGCCTTGTTCAGGATGTTTTTGTGAAACTGTGGGAAAATCGTGCTGCTTTGGAGCCTGTTGAGCGATTGATTCCTTACCTGACTGCTATGACCAGAAACCATTCTCTAAATTATATCAAAAGGGAAAAACGTAACATCCAACTTTCGGATTTACCTATTGATGCTCAAACCGGAAATAGTACAGAAAATCAGGTTGATGCAGATACCTTTGAGGAGCAACTGATTATTGCGCTCTCATTGTTGCCAATCAGATGCAGAATGGCTTTTGAATACAGCCGCTTCGAAAATCTCACAAGCAAGGCAATAGCAATAAAGATGGATATTTCAGTGAAAGGTGTAGAGGCATTGATGGGAAGAGCTTTAAAGTCGTTGCGTATTTCGCTTGCAGAGTATTTACCAACTGCTAAGATTGGCAAATCAAAACATCTGTTATTTTTTACGATGATGAATATTGGCAAAAAAGCTTTGGCTAGTGTTAGTGGTAAACGACCAAAATGAAGTAATAATTCATTTCCATCTTCCCATCTTTCCATTTCCACATTTTCACATTTCCACATTTCCACATTATCTCATTTTCCCCATGTAGGGTATCCCCCCACTTTATTTGTCATTCATAAAAGAACAGATAAATGGATCCCCAACACGATGAAATATTTGATTTGATAGCCAGGTCATTCTATGGTGAATTGACGGCAGAAGAGACGATGCTATTGAATGCCTGGAAAGAAGCTAAAAAATCAAACCTCACAGCTTACCAGGATTTTGAAGAGATTTGGAGACATTCCAATCAGATGGCACTTCCTTCCCCGATAGATCTACCAGGATCGCTCGAAATTACCCGTTATAAAGCCGGAATTAGAAATCGCGAAATCAAGTGGATGAGCCTGATACGCCAAATCGCTGCGGTGCTGGTGCTGTCCGTCATTTTTGCTTCGACCTACCAGATGGTTGTGAAGCCGGTGACAATAACGAAGAAGGAAGTTGTGGTATTCCAGGAAGTGAGGGCAGCATTTGGGACACAGACACGCCTTGAGCTTCCGGATGGAACCATGGTCAGCCTGAACTCAGGAAGTACCCTCAAGTTTCCAACCACCTTCGATAATAGCAAGACCCGTCTTGTTTATCTTTCGGGTGAAGGGAATTTTAAGGTGGCCAAGAATGCTCAACAGCCTTTTGTAGTAGATATTAACAAGCTTCAGGTCAGGGTTCTTGGAACGACCTTTAATGTGGATGCATATCCGGGAAATACTGCAATAACTATTGCATTGGTAGAAGGAAAGATTGTGCTGCAACAAAACAGCAATGATAAAACTGCCGATTTGATGGAGATGAAACCTAACCAGGTTGCTTGTTTTAGAAAATCAGATAATAAAATTGAGTGGAAAAAAGAAAGTGATTTAACCAAATACACAGCGTGGACAGATGGGAAGATTGTTTTCTCCAACGATCCAGTCAATACTGTGATTCAAAAACTGCAAAATTGGTACAATGTTGACATCCAACTTTCCGACAAAAAATTAGAAAATTATCGCTTTACCGGCACCTTTATCGACGAGCCACTTGAACAGGTTTTAAGTATGCTCAACCTTACCTCACAGATGGAATACAAAATTATTCCGGCTAAAAAATTGGGAGATAACTCTTTCTCAAAACGAAAGATCATTTTAAAATCAAAAACGAAAGTTAACTAACATTCAAAACAGAGTGCCTATGAAATAAAGATCAAAAAAAACAGG
>CAIRSO010000211.1 GCA_903881215.1 uncultured Bacteroidia bacterium | reverse complement strand
TGAGAGTTGAGAGTTGAGAACTGAGAGTTGAGAACTGAGAGTTGAGAGTTACTTTACCAAAGGGGTTCCAAATGGGAGGATGGTTTTGCCTGCCACATCGTTGAGGATGATAGCGGCCATCATGTACCAGGCAGAAAAGGCGCAAATAAAAAGTTCGTATCCTGCCACTTTGTTCCATATTGGATCGGAGAAATGGCCAAGATCCAAAAGCACGAAACCGAGCAGCAGCGTGAAGAAAGTAACAGCCATGGCTTTGTGAATTCTCAAAGAGGCAACAAACATGATGGCTGTATAAAGTGTCCAGCCAATGAGGTAGTAACCAACATCTGTCGTACTTGATTCATAAACCTTGTAAAAATTCAACATCCAGATAATACCCAAACCAATCCAGAAACTGCCATAGGCCACAAAAGCACTGTACCCAAAATTATTCCCCGTTTTCTGCTCCTGAAAGCCGGCAATCATCTGGGCCAATCCGCCAAAAATAAAGCCCATGGCCACAACTGGTCCGAGTCCCATGAGTCCGATGTTGTGAAACTGAAGTAAAATCGTTGTCATTCCGAAGCCTGCCAGTCCAACAACTGCAGGATTTCCCATCTTTTTTTCCATGTTGATTAGTTTTTAGTTGTGGTAAATATAGCTGTTAGCTTTTAGTTTTGAGTTTTGAGTTCATAAAGATGATCTGCCATGTATTTCAGCCCATCCAGGGTCAGGTTTTCGTCGATGATCTGAATTCGGGCAGAGATATTTTGCAGCACGGATGACAATCCGCCGGTAGCGATTACTGTGAGTTTCTCTGAAAGCTCAGATTCAGTCCTGGCTACCATCGAATCTACCAATCCGGCAAAACCCAACACAATTCCCGACTGAATGGCATGAATCGTATTATCGCCCAGCACAGAAGGAGGTGCAACGAGCTGCACATCTCTAAGTTGGGCAGTATTGCCTGTCAGGGATTTTAAGGCAGTCAGCAATCCGGGTGTGATAGCAACTCCCAGAATTTTGCCTGATTTGTGGATAGTCGTAAAAGTAAGTGCCGTTCCGAAATCGATCACCATGCAGGGACCGCCATAACGAACGAAAGCAGCTGTGGCATCGGCGACAATATCTGTACCTATTTCATCCCTACTCAAGATCTCAATGGGCAATTTATCATACACTGAAGGCTCGACCAGCATCGGGGCATGACCCAGCAAATGACCCAGCATCTCTTTGAAAGGTCTGATTAGACTGGGCACTACACTGCTCAGGACTGTTTTGGTAATTTTATCTTTGCAGATAGTGCAACTGTTAAACAAGGATCTGAAAATCACCTCATATTCGTCCGCCGTTTTTGCGACATCGGTCTGAATTCGCCAAATTTTCAGCCATTCATTCTGATCATTTACGCCAAATACGATGTTGGTATTGCCAATGTCGATGGTAAGTATCATTTGTTCAAAGGTCTCATTTCTGTTCGTCTAAAAATATAGAAATTTTCACCACAAAATCTCTATATTGTAACTTGTTTAAAATATTACACAGAGCGACACTGAGGAGTCACAGAGATCCACAGAGTCAGGGAAAACAATGAAAGAGGTTCTGATCATTATTTTTGTTCTAAAATGCCTGTTCCTGCATGGACAAATACTACCCGGCTTCAAGGCTACCGGGACTTTTGATGAGCAGCAGATGCTAATCGAAAATGCAGCTCCATCCACGCGTATTCTGATCAATGCGCCTCTCAATGGATTTGGGAAAAAGGACCACGTTTTACTAGTTTTTTATGCACTGCCTAATGGAAATGCCATCGAACAGACTTTCGGAAAAAAATTCAAGGAAGGCGATGACTGGCACTACAACATCCAGCACATCGGGGCCCAGACCAGATTTCTGAGGCACATTATCAAGAATCAGACCATCGTGACGGTCTTCCTGGAAAACCGGCAGAAAAGCTGGCCGGCCTGGGTCGCACAGACAAATGATTCTATTCAGACTGTCAGGAGAATTGTCGACCAGATCAAAGAACTCTTCGCTACCTGGAATCCACGGATCGTGCTGAACGGCCATAGCGGAGGAGGAAGATTCATTTTCAGCTACCTCGATGCGGTTGAAACCATTCCGGAAGACGTGGTGAGAATTGCCTTTCTCGACAGCGACTACGGATACGTTGATTCCCTCCACGGATCAAAAATTCAAAAATGGTTGACATCCGGAAAGAAAAGCTGCCTGTCAGTACTGGCCTACAACGACAGTGTGGTGATCTACAATGGCAAACAGCTGGTATCCCCTACCGGAGGAACCTGGTACCGCAGCAAACAAATGCAAAAATACCTTGGTCAGGCATTCAAATTCAAAACGGAAAAGGAGGATACTTTAATATGGAAAAGTGCCCTGAAAAGACGGGTTGAATTCATTCTGAAAACCAACCCGAACAACAAGATTTACCACACCACGCAAGTTGAACGAAACGGCTTCATCCATAATATGCTTAGCGGTTCTCGTTATGAAAACAAAGGATATACCTATTTCGGCGAACGGGCCTATTCGGAATTCATTGGAGATTCTTTGGTTATGCCCATCCGTCGTCTTAACATTCCTCCCCGTAAACCGGATGCAGAAAACGGTTCAACTTTTATGAAACGTATCGCTTCTTTGCCGCTTGCCAACCGGGAGGAGGAGATATTTCAGGCCATTTCAACCGGTAATATTCCAGATTTTCTAAGAAATACCATCACTTTAAAGGGCGAGTTTGCCGATTCTGCCGGCACGGTTCATCAGGTCGTTTATGAAGCAATGCCGGATTATCTTGCGGTAGGAAGTAACAAGGATTTCTGCCGGATTCCGATGAACCCTTTTACCGCACAGAATCTTGCCTTCCAGTTCGGGGCTTCCCTAATTACCGCAAAAGTGAGCGATCATATTTATAGTCTGGCAGAGATCAAACTTGCCCCGTTCAACTATATCCCGGCAGGCAATGCCAACGAACTCGTTTCAAAATTCGAAGTGCACAATGCTGAAATTGAAAGGCAGTTCAGGGAATCAGGTGGAAAACCCGGTCAGCTTGTGGCTGGTATCAAAAAGGATGTGATTCTCACCTCCCGCAATGCAACTCAACCGGATAAAGTAGTAATTTACGGTTGGCACAAACCGGATGGGAAACCGATTCAACCCGTGTACAGCGGCCATGTTTACTGGTATGTCGATTACAGCCATGGCATCAGACTGATAAATAACCAGGTATTGATCGATGGCAAACGTTATTTGTTTACGGATATCTTAAAGGATCCACTACTCTACAAGATATTCAGCAATGAATCAAAATCCATGGAGACAGTCGGCTATCGCCGGAAGTTGTAGTATTATTTTCCTTTTGCCAGTTCCTGCACCCTGGCCCAAACACTATCATCTACCGGAATACCGAGTTCATTGTTCTCATTTCTCTTTCTCAAAGATTGTTCTCCCGGATATAAAATCTCATCACCTTCATTGGCAGGGGTTGCGGATTTAAGCTGTTCAAGTGTTTCCTGGATAGCTTGTTCCAAGAAATCCTCGCGATTAAATTTCAAAGGATCAAAGGCCATAAACACCTGACTGTTTCTGCCACAATTCCCCTTTCCTGCCTTGTCAACTCCGGCAGTGGTGAGTCCTCCGGATAACAAGGCCGAAAAAAGGTCAAGCATCACTGCCAGCCCTGAGCCTTTCCAATATCCTGTGGGCAAAAGACGGCGTGTCTCTTCAATGGCACCCGGATTATCTGTCAGATTGCCCTCCTTGTCAAACCCTCCCGGATAAGGCAGCTTCTCGTTCTTTAGCCGGGTGACCTGAAGCTTTCCATATGAGTATTGCGACATGGCCATATCCAGAACCAGGGCACCTTTCTCCCTGGGCAATGCCATGACAAAAGGATTGTTCCCGATGCACTCGAATTTAGTGCCCCAGGCCGGCATGCACGATTCGGTATTGGTCCAGCAGATTGCAGCAAAACCCTTATCAGCTGCTTGCCAGCCATAGGTTCCGCCGCGCATCCAGTGGGTGGAATTCTTCATGCTGACAATTCCAAATCCATTTGCAGAAGCCAGTTCGGTGGCCCTGTTCATGGCAAACAAAGAGCTGAGAACGCCCGGTCCCAGGTTTCCGTTGTAGATTTCCATGGCGCCAAGAGCTATTTCAAGAGTGGGCTCCGCATCAGGCGCCACCCAGCTTTTTTCCAAATAATTAACAAATCTTTCAACGCGGTTCAATCCATGGGAATAAACACCATCTCGGCTTGTCTCGGTATGTATCTTCGCACAGGTTTCTGCTTTCTCCTCCGGCATTCCAGCCAGGCAGAAGGCAGATTTAATGGTGGATTGCATCTCTTCAAAACTGATTCGGGTCATGATGGTATCTGTAAAGTTTGAGAAACTGTAAAATATACAAAGTTAAGAAGTGACTATTTGAATTTATCCTTTCAACCCTTTAAGTGAAAAATTGAGATCCTATTGATTGATATTTCTAAGACAGGATTTATAGAACCTTATTTATTCAAGCAATTTTAGTAGAAACAGAATGAAAAGAGATAACCTCAATCTTATTATCTTATTAGTCAAATTCCACTTTCATTATTCGTTGTTTTCCGCCCGATCCCAACATGCAGGTTTCTGGCAGTATCTGTACGCGGGCAGGTATCTCATGACTACCCCCTTTTCTACTAAGATAACCTGAAAAAATAAGGTTTAACAACCCGCAAATTTTCCTCTGATTAAATATAAGTAACTTTGCAAACATATAAATTATCACTGCATTGAGAAAAACTATCATTGGAATCTACCTTTTATTGTGCGCAGGAATCGGTTTGCTGGGATGCAAAACTCTCGAACCACAAAAGCCTGCCGAGAATTATACCTACGCCCCAGTAAAGCCTCAGCCTTCGACAGTGAGTTTCTTTGCAGATCTCAATGTCGCCGGACTTCAGTCAATTGTCAACAGTCACACAGACAGCTTATTGTACAACGATGACAGCTTTGTTGACAACGACAATGACAATCTCATGCTAAAAGCCTGGAAAAATGGCGAGATAAAATTTTCCTTTAGCGATGATATTCTCTCCTGGGAAATTCCATTGCGGGTTGAGATAAAGAAGTCGGTTTTTATGGTTGCATTCAACCGCCCATTCGGGGATATCGCAGAAGCAAACGGGGAGATAAAATTGAAGTTTAAGACAAAATTATCCGTTAACCCCGACTGGACCATTAAAACGGCAACCACCTCCGACGATTACGAGTGGACAAAGAAGCCCACTGTTAAGATCGCCGGATTTACGATACCGGTCACGCCCATCGCTTTCATCCTGCTGAAGACCAATCTAAACGGCTATTCACAGAAGATTGACCAGACCATCGCCAGTAATTTCAATTTTAAAGAATATGCAGGGAAAGGGTGGCAAATGATGTTTGAACCATTCAAAATTCCAGGCAATTACAATGCCTGGATCGCTATGACACCCTATTCTGTTTCCCTCCTTCCGCTGAAAGCAACCAATGGAAGTATTCGTTTTGGTGCTATGGTGAAAGCGGACATAGAATGCACGCTTGACAAGCAACCGCCAGGCCAAAAAGTGTCACCTTTGCCAAATCTGCTTCCCCTTGAGGTTCCCACCGATACCTTTCGCATCAACATGCTGACAGATATTCCCTATTCCACCATTGAGCGGTTAACTTATGAGGAGTTGCGCGATTCCTCTTATGCCTTCGGAAACAAGCGCCTCATTTTCGAATCCTTCAAGGTGTATGGTTCAGATGGGAAAGTGGCCATCGAAACCAAAGTGAAGGGAAGCATCAAGGGAACCATGTACTTCACCGGCATACCCTATTTCAATGCTGCCGACACCACTTTGAGGGTTAAAAACCTGAAATTTGACCTAAGAACCAGAAACCTTTGGATGCAATCGGCCAAATGGCTTTTTAACGGTAAGATGGAACGCACCATGACTGAGGCCATTGCCATTCCATTTAACTCCAACATCCGTGAAATTGAAGACAATCTGGTCGGTTTCATGAACCACCGAAAACTGGGATTTGGATTCGAGCTTATCGGCAAACTGAACAAGATAAGTGTTTCAGACCTGTTGCTAACGCCGGAATCTGTGAAAGCCAATATGGTCTTTTCAGGCAAACTTTCGCTGGGAATTGAAGAGATGGCGGAGAAGAAATAATGCTCTTCTGAATTCAGATCAAGATCAATTCTTCAATATTCCGGGTTACTTCTTCACAAACGATTTTGGATAGCTGACCCTGTACATTTCCCGTTCGCCGGTCACTGGAGTCCAGGTGCCTTTGTCGCGGTCACATTCGTACATCTTCAGGATCCAGGTATCAAATTTTCTTGCTCCTTCATACAAATCTATGATTCGTGCTCCCTTGCCAATGTCTCCGTAACCATCACGTCCGGTAACATTGCCAAAAGCCAGACAAATATGGTGCAAGCAACCGATGTAGTTGTTGTTGTGGTCGTGGCCTACAAACATTCCCATCACATCCTTTGTATCAAGCATGGCCGCAAAAAGTCCTGAATTTACGCTGGAGCAGCTAATATTTTCCTTCTGAGAACCAATGGTCGTTGCCTTTCCCAATACTTCCTTGTATTCCGGCAAAGGAATGTGGAAGAATGCCAGTGCATTCATTGGCTTTCCTCCATTGGAGCCCGTAAAAATCTTGCTTTGATTGCGGTACCACTCGACCTGGTCACTTCTGATCCAGTCATAACCCTCGAATTCGTGCTTTTTAGGAAAGCTGCTGCGGGAATCAAGGAAATAAAGCACCGTTTCTGTTTTGGATGATTTCGATGAAAGAATATTCAGGACATAATTGCCATTCCCTGAGATATTTTCAGGTCCATTTGAGGATAGGTTATAAGGCTTTTCACCTACCATCTCCATGATCTCTTTGCCGGTCATTTTTTCTTCAATATCATGATTGCCAAGTACGATCGTCCATGGAACCTTGGCATCTATAAAAGTTTGACACAACGAATTCCATGCTTTCTGGGTATGTTCTGAGGTTACTATATCACCGGTCAATACGACCAGATCGGGTTTTTCGCTGACGATAACCGAACGCATAAGTGCCAAGGTACTATCAGATATATCTGACTTATACTGGAAATGCAGGTCCGTAAACTGCGCAATCCTGAATTTCCCTTTTTGATTGAACTTAAGAACCGGTTTCCCATCACTATTCTGGGAAAATGATGCGGTCGAAAATAGCATAGTTAACAACAGCAGAACAAAAATCTTCTTCATAGTAGTATTATTAATCGTTGATTGGAATTCACATAACGCACCAAATTTACATTCTTCATTTCGGGAATGCAAAAATAAAATAACAGAAGTTGCAGATATTTTATTGCCACACCAGCGGTATAATCTTGACCCAATTGGTTCCATTCAGTTCAACAGTATTTGCTTATATTTGAATATTATTTAAATAAAAAATCATGGAAAGACGTATTTTTTTCAGTAAAATAGGGACCGGAGCTCTCGCCGCCGGTATAGCGATCCCTCTGCTGGCTGCAACGGTTGAGATGAAATCTGCTCAGGCGATTCCGTCAGAATCCATTCAGCACATGGTAATCTTCGTCCTGAAACACGACAAGGGCTCAGCTGCTGAAGCCAAATTTCTGTCAGATGCAAGGACAATCCTTACCAGAATCCCGGTAGTAAAAGATTTCAGGGTACTGGATCAGGTGAGCATCAAAAATGATTACCATTTCGGATTTTCGATGGTATTTGCCAACCAGACTGAGTATGATACCTATAGCAACCATCCAGATCACGCAGCCTTTGTTGAAAACCGATGGAAGAAGGAGGTAACCAGGTTCCTTGAGATTGATTTCAAGGAACATTAAAAATTACATTCGGTCAATAAATCTCAGGAACAAAAGTCTGATCATTTACCGGTGGCCGGATATAGCCAGTATCGGATTGTTTATGCGGAATGATAATTTCTTCAGATTTAATTTCATCATAAGGAATAAGCGATAACAAATGATGAATGCAATTGAGTCTGGCCTTCATCTTATCGTTGGCATTGACCACATACCAGGGAGCCTGTTTGATATCAGTATGCTGAAACATGGTGTCTTTGGCCTTCGAATATTCCAGCCACTTTGACCGGCTCTCAACATCCATCGGACTGATTTTCCATCGTTTGGCCAGATTATTGATCCTGCCCTGAAACCGATGCTCTTGCTCCTCATCACTTACTGAAAACCAGTACTTTACAAGCAAAATGCCGGAGCGGACAATCATTCGCTCATATTCCGGACACGATCTGAGAAATTCGACATATTCTTCCTCCGTACAAAAGCCCATCACATGCTCGACACCAGCCCTGTTATACCAGCTTCGGTCAAATAGCACCATCTCGCCTGCAGCAGGCAAATGGTGAACATACCGTTGAAAATACCATTGGGATTTTTCCTTTTCCGTTGGAATGCCAAGTGCGACAACCCGGCAGAAACGAGGGTTTAAACATTCCATCACCCGCTTAATAACGCCTCCTTTGCCGGCTGCGTCACGACCTTCAAACAATACTACGACTTTGAGCTTTTTAAATTTAATCCATTCAAGCATCTTAACCAACTCCAACTGGTGCCGCTCAAGTTCCTTCTCCAATCTCTTTCTCTCTTCTTTTATATGTTCTTTAGATTCTCCCTTTTCTGCTTTATGAAGATTTTCTTCCATAACGTTGTGCCTTAGTAATTTTTATTCAGATCGCGTGAATTTCATCTTGTACAGTTTATTCTCTTCAACTTTCTTTTGGGTAACAAAATCGCTGTGGTATTTGTTTGTCATATACATTTCCGTCTGATCGCAATAGTGCTTGCTGGCCGGTATACCTGAGGTCCCGGTAGGAATTATCGTGAGCGAACGATCCCAGTCGCCGGCATCGAAAATGTGCCGTTCAGAGGCACCATGCTTGACGTCCCAATACTTGTTCAGCGGATGATCATAGGGTCCGACCGTGTGATAACTACCACCCACCTTGAATGGCCCTCTATCCAGGTTGAATACTTTGTTTAGAATTTTGACCCCCGACATGGCATGATGGAGCGTGAAAAGGTGTGAATCGCCCCATTTCCATGCTGCAGGATTGTTGCCAAATTCTGCTACCAGAACCTGAACTGACTGCTGAAAGGAGCTTCCGATAATATCCCCGAAAGTCTCAGTCACGCCAGTAGTTCTGACATCATCTGCCCATTTATTTTCCGGAGCGACAAGTATATTTTCCATGAAATTCTGGAAGAAAACTTTATCTCCTGTGAATTCTTTCAGCAACAAAGAGTCCATCTGGTCTTTAACCAGGTTAAGTCCGGTGTAGTAATACCAGTTTTCGAAAATCAGGGCTTCCGGACCATCTTT
This sequence comes from uncultured Bacteroidia bacterium, assembly GCA_903881215.1. Taxonomy (GTDB): domain Bacteria; phylum Bacteroidota; class Bacteroidia; order Bacteroidales; family Prolixibacteraceae; genus CAINVV01. The sequence continues at coordinate 8,967 of CAIRSO010000211.1, read as the reverse complement.
CGCCATGGAATAATCCCATTTCCCCATTAAAACGCTGACTGCCTTTTCAGTTTCCGTCAAGCTTCCGCTTACCTTCATGTGAGAAAGAAAATAAGGGGTGAATTTCTCTGCCATCTTCGATTTCTGGTCGCCCTGCATTCTTTGAAAATCTTCGACTGACAATTTTTCCTTCTCCTTCAGCATCTCGGTGATCCTGTCCAGCCGATAAGGCAACAAGCACCAATCGCTGATATAATACGGATAATCGGCAGGGGCCGTTTTGGCATTGGCCGAAGCCAGAAAACCGGATTCAGGGTTAAAGGAGTAAGGCAATTCATCGAAGGGGACGAGGCCTTTCCAGTCATATTTTGTGGTATCTCCGGGATAAACAAGAATCCTGTTGCCTTCGCGGATTGGTATCCCGATGGTTGATTGCAGTCCGATATTTCCCTTCACATCTGCATACACCACATTCTGGTTCACGGAGACAAAGCCTCTGAGGGAATTCCTGAATTCTGTCCAGTTGGAGGCCCTGTTCAGCAGGTAAACGGATTGGATTTCGTTGCTGGTCTCATTGCCAAGCCACCGCATCGACACAACTTTGTCTTTCAATTTCTTCCGTTCGGAAATAATCGGTCCGCGGTGGGTAAACCGATTGTAACGAATCACAGAATCGCCTCCCTTGATCTTCAATTTCTCCTCAACTATCATAATAGGGATCCAGGAACCATTCAGCAGGTATTGATCCGGATTTTTAGGATTGATGGTTTCCTCATAAAAATCGGCATCATCGGTCATCACATTGGTAAATCCCCAGGCGATCGAATCGTTGTGCCCTGCGATGACCATTGGCTCACCCGGCAGAACCACTCCGGTCACATTCAGCTTTCCGGGAATGACCTGATGCATCTGGTACCAGATACCTGGAATGTTTAAACTAAGGTGCATATCGTTGGCCAACAAGGGTTTGCCGGTAACACTTTTCTTGCCTGCAACCACCCAGTTGTTGCTTCCCCTGAAAACATCCAGGCCAAGCTCATCCACGACAGATACCGTTTTTGAGAACTTGGTCAGGGCTTCAGCCGTACCCTTGTCCAGCTTAAAATCAGGGAAAGTGATGGATTTATGTACTGCATTGATGTCAGGCATCATGTATCTTGCAAGATCCGGCCCGAGTTTCTGGCGCATTTTATCCAGCAATATCTCGAAGGGCCATCCGGTAGAAAGGTCCCAGGCCATGTAGCCGATCAGGTTAAGTGAATGCTCCGGCAACCAGGGTTCAGGTTTATAGCCAAGCAGACCGAACTCCGGGGGAAGATTATTTACGGCTTGCGATATAAATTGGTTTACACCATCGGCAAAGGATTCGACACACATGCGCGTACCTGCATCGGAAGTCGTAAGAATTTTCCTCGATTTTTCAGTAAACCTCAACGATCGGAAAAGAAGATCGGCATCAACCAGATCCTTACCAAAAATCTCGGTTAGCCGGCCCTGCGTAACGCGACGAAGCAGATCCATCTGCCAAAGCCTGTCCTGAGCCATCGCATACCCAACTGCGACGTAAAGATCATGTTCGTTCTCCGCATAAATATGAGGGATAGCGAAGGAATCGCGTACCACAGTCACTTCGGCGGTGAGACCAGAAAGCTTAATGTCTTTGTTGTAATCCGGCAAGGCTCTTGTCTTGAAATGATAGAAATAAATAAGCGCACCAATCAACACAACACCCAGGATAGTCCCTGCAATTTTTAGTATTCTTCTCATGTGTTTAGCTTTAGATTCTCTGCAAGTTAATATTTTAGTTAATGGCTTTATAATTTTTTTCTAATAGGATGATTCGTGACTTATATGGATTGTAATTTTTAATACTTTTTACCAATTTATTCGAACAATTTAAAAATACCTCTGCAATTATCTTATTATCAATATATTATTTTCGACTTTTCTTTGCATAAATAATAAAAAAAATTACATTTGAGCACAATTTGTTAACCAAACTCATAAAGGGAAGAAAATCTTCAATTCTGTTCAATCGTGCGCATTTTATTACATGCCGCTTGCAAATAATTGACAATCAATATTTTAGGCAATTTAATCTTCAATAATTTTATTTATAAATACCGTAACTTTTATTCTTATTTATTTAATTATTTACCTATGAAACTACTTTTAAGTGTGTTCTTTCTGATCATCATCGGAACAGGGCTTAAAGCTCAGACAACAATTACCGGGCATGTCAAAGATGCAAAAACCGGAGTTCCATTAATTGGCGTGGATATCATTGTGGTTGGAAAACCATTTGGAACTGTCACAAATTCTGACGGCAGTTTTAAGCTAAAGGTCAATCAGGAATACCCCATTATGATAAAAATTTCCATGATTGGTTTTGCTTCCAGCATTGTGGAGGTAAAAAGTAAAACCCAAACAATCAATGCAGGCTTAAAAGAGTTGGAAACTGAACTTGACGAAGTAATCGTTTCTGCCTCAAGAAATCCGGAGAGAATCATGGAATCGCCTGTTTCCATTGAAAGGATGGATATCAAGGCCATCCAAAACACCTCGTCTCCAAGCTTTTATGATGGATTGGAGAATCTCAAAGGAGTTGATGTTAACACGAATAGCCTCACTTTTAAATCGATTAACACCCGTGGATTTGCCACATTTGCCAACAACCGCTTTGTCCAGATGGTGGATGGCATGGACAATGCTTCTCCCGCACTCAATTTTGCCATTGGGAATATGCTGGGGATGTCTGAACTTGATGTGAATACCGTTGAGATCCTTCCGGGGGCATCGTCTGCTTTGTATGGAGCCAATGCATTTAATGGCATATTATTCATGAAGAGCAAAAATCCATTCGAGTTTCAAGGCGTAAGTTTTTACGGTAAAACCGGATATACAAGTCAGAAAGCGGCAGGAACCAATAAATATGTAGATGCAGGAGTAAGGGTTGCCAAAGCCTTCAGCGATAAATTTGCCGCAAAGGCCTCCTTTTCCTTTCTCAACGGAACAGAGTGGTATGCGAATGATTATGGCGACTACAACACTCCGGGTGCAAGCAGAAGCAATCCGGCCTATGATGGATTAAATGTTTATGGCGATGAAGTTTCCACGAAATTGGATTTCAAGCAAATTGCCCTTTCTGCAGGTGTTCCGGCACAGGTTGCGAATTTGATGGGATCTCAAACCGTTTCAAGAACCGGATACAATGAAGTTGATCTGATCGATTATGGGGCAAAAAGTATCAAGGGGGATGTATCGTTAAACTATCGTCCCAAAGGGGATGACCTTGAGATCGTTTACAACGGAAAATTTGGAAAAGGAAACACCATTTATCAGGGGGCCAACCGCTATTCAATACAGGATTTCACCATGTCGCAGCATAAACTGGAAGTGAGCAACGATCATTTCTTTGTCAGAGCCTATACTACCGGCGAATCGGCAGGAAATTCCTATGACACAAGGTTTGCAGCCATCAACCTCAATAGATTATGGAAATCTGACACACAATGGTTTACTGAATATGCTGGTGCTTACGTTCAGAATTTTGTGGGAACGATTATGGCAGGAGGGACACCGGATCCGGCAAAAATACATCAGACAGCCCGTAATTTGGCACAAACGGGCGCATTGGTTCCAGGAACTCCGGCTTTCAATACGGCTTTCAGCAAAATTATTACAGATCCGAACATGAATACCGGAGCGAAATTTGTGGATGCCACCAAGATTTATCATGTGGATGCCAATTACAATCTGGATCAAATAATTCATTTTGCAGATATTCAGATAGGTGGATCCTGGAGGGAATATTCGCTCAATTCATCAGGGACAATTTTTACCGATTACAACGGACCAATCACTTACAATGAGATTGGAGCTTATACGCAAATCCAGAAAAAATTAGCCGACGACCGATTGAAATTTACCGGATCATTGCGCTACGATAAGGCAAAGAGCATGGATGGACACTTTTCACCAAGGATTGCTTTTTCCTATGCTGCCGGTGAGACGAAAAACCACAATTTCAGGGTCTCCTATCAAACCGGATTCAGAAACCCGACCACCCAGGATCTTTATATCGGATTGGATGCCGGTAGGGCTATCCTGGTAGGGTCTTCACCGGACAATATCGACAGATACACATCGCCCGCATTAAATGTCAGCAAGACAGGTCAGGCAGTGGGAAACCCCGCTACCGTAAAATTAGGAGGCAGGGCGGCCTATGAAAATTCGTTTTCCTATTCCTCCATTGCCAAAGGAGCTCCACAAAAATCCAATTTTCACTATGTCCAACCTGAAAGAGTGGCGGCATATGAAGTTGGGTACAGAGGAGCAATAGAATCTTTTTCAATTGACCTGAGTGGATATTACAACAAATACAACGATTTTATCGGGACAAAAACTGTGGTGGTACCTCTTTATGGTAAAGCAGACTTCTCTGATATCCATCCTGTGGTTAAGCAGCCCAATGCCTTGATCGCACTAAGCAGTGGAGATTATAAGCCATTTCAGGTTTACACCAATACGGATGCGCAAATTTCCTCCTATGGGATATCTGCCGGATTATCAACCAAAGTTCTGGATGACTATGCCATCGGACTGAATTACACCTGGTCTAAATTTAAATTTGATCAGGCATCTGATCCGGATTACAAGGCCGGCTTTAACACACCTGAACATAAGATTAAAGCCTCACTAGGCAAAGCGGATGTTTTTAAGAATTTCGGATTTAATGTTAACCTCCGTTGGAACAATGAGTACTTCTGGGAGTCAAGTTTCCAGGATGCCACAGTTCCCGGAAGTACTGTGCTTGATGCCCAGATTAATTATTCGATCCCGAAATGGAAATCTGTGATAAAATTGGGTGGAGCTAATATTGGCGGTCATGAATTTATGAGTGCGCCAGGAACCGGCTATATTGGGTCTCTATATTTCGCCTCCTGGACTTTGAGTCTGTAGCAAAACATGGGTCAGTGTCTGCTGATCTCTTCCAATTACAAAAGAGCCGGTTGAATTTGAGAATTCAGCCGGCTCTTTTTATATCTGGCTTGATAAATTTCTTAAACTTTCCAATGTTCTAAGCGGATTGAATACAATCACAGTGTTGGCTATCCATCCGGGGATTTCGCCTGCCGGATCGGCATGAAACTGATAGACTACCTGAACCGTATTGGGCGCAATTTCTTCAAGATCCCAGAAACCGGTACCATTGTGAACCCGTATAAAATTTTTGTTCTCTTCCTTGTAATCTCCTCTCGGCGTCAAATTAATTCTGGCGCGCTTGCCATTGTTGGAGAAGGATGTGGAAGCCTCATAAATGGCATCTCTGTCGGCAACAGGCCACGGGGCTTTGATCGTAACGTAGTGGATGTCGCTGTATTTTCCCGTCTGCTCAAGAACTTGCGCACTACCGCAGTTTGGGAAGTTGTTGGGATAATTTTTTACGTCTGTAATTACATCCAGAACCCTGGTTAACGTTGTATTTTTAATAACAACAATTCCTTTGAACTCCTCATAAGGCGAGCCATCCACACTTCTGGTATAAATTTTTACACCGGCTTCTTCTCTTCTAAGCTTCCAGTCCTTTTTTTCACTAACACCAGGACTGACAAAAAAAATACTGGCCAACAACAATCTAATAAAAAGCATACGAATCAATATTATGTCAAAACCAGATGGTCAGGAACATAAAAATCCTTGCTACCCGGGTTATTCAGAAATAATGAAATTTCAGGGTACAAAAATAATCAACTAATTTGATTGCTTATCCGAATTCCCGAATAAATATCTATTCAAGAATATTTCTCATGTAATCGATGCACTTAATAACCTCTTTTACAGGATCAGAATCTGACGGAATGTCGTATTCCAGTTCGACAAATACATCGATCGGCCATTTCTCCTTTTTAAGCAAAAGCAAGACATCCGCGATAGGCGTTCCCCCTTGTCCAAATGGTCTATTGGCATTGGGAGTGGCATGATCAGGCCCGGTCTTGTCCTTCACGTGAATCATCGGAATCCGATCGTGGTACTTGATAATTACGTCATTGGGGTGTTTCCCTGTGGCACCGAAATAATGCCCGACATCAAGATTGAGTCTGTTGGCCGGTGAATAGGAGAGCAACGTATCAACGTCAAATCCGGGTTCACCAAATTGTCCGTGGGTGTGATAAATGGCCAGACTGTCGTGCTTTTCGGCAAATTTACCCAGACGTTTGCAGGCAGCTACACTTGCCTCGTCGGATATGCCATAGGCACCTAACGCTTTGGTTGCATTGTAGGCATAATCGATTTCCTCATCCGACCAGCTTGAGGGCACAAATATCGCATCATTGGGAGTTTTAAAAATTCAGAGAAATTTGAAGTCCATGAATTTACAATTATATTTTGCTAATACAATATTTTTATCAACCGTACTTTCCCATGGGGAATTAATTTTCATCCTCAATAATCAGGCTTTTTAAAGAGGCAAATTCAAATTTATCATCTCCAACCAATACTACCACACGCGCCCCATCTTGCTTGAATGAGACCTTAAAATGACGCGACCTTGCCACATTGGCCAGAGTAAATGCCTTTTCTATCCCATCGCCCCTTTTAAAATTTACCACTTCATCAGGCAGAGCCAGGCGATTTCCATCATAAATAGATTCGCCCGGCCATGATACCAATTCGTCGTAAACATCGCTCATTGCTCTGTCATGGAAATAAGCTACTGATACCGGATTTCGCTCATAAACTGCCTTAAAATATGGTTTCCAGTCACAGGAATCCATGTAACGGCCGGCATAAAAAGCAAGGTCAATGACGGATGATGCATCTTTGGCAGCTGTTTGATGTCGCATGCTTTGAAGGTAAGCCAGGATCTCATTCCTGCATTGAGAAGTTGATATATTGATGTCAACGGATGATGCATCGTTGCAAAGTCCAGACATCAATTGCTTATGTTTGGATTTGGAAAAGAGCTTATTGCCTGATGGCAGGTGAGGGACCGTGTGAACAAACTTTTTTAGATGGGCAAAAAACTGGTGCTGACTTTCTATTCCAGGAAAAAGCTGTTTCAATCCTTCGACAAAAGGAGCATAAGACACTGAATTAAATATTGGATTTTCTGATTCTATCAAATGTCTTTTGCCGAGTTTCTGACAGCAAAAATCTTCCTCATCTATCTCATCCAATAGTTTCCATCTGGATTTATCGCTCAACCTGTTCTTGCTTCCGTGTTCATACCCGAAAGCCTTCTCGATGGCTATAAAACGCTTGGTTCCGCGGTATACTACAGACAACTGAAACAATTTCTGATGTTGGTTGTATGTACGCAGAAAATTCATGAATATTTCAAAATCAATCCTGGTCTCGAGAAATGCCGCCAATTTTTCCCGAAAAAGGTGATAAGCTTCCGGATCAATGCTTGCCTCGGGATAGGTAGCATGGATGTATCCCGAACTGTGAGATACATAAGTTACCTGTTCGTGTTCGAGAGCACGCCTTGCCAGCGAAGAGAGTTCGGACCCATTGTACCACATCGACCTGGTCACAATACGCCGGTTATTGGTTAGCACACCCTCATCTGCCAACACAAAATTCTGTGAATGCAGAGGGGTACCAAGAAGGAAAATCTTTTCGAGCGGAATCTTCGCAACGACAAAGAGTGCAGCTGCATACAGGCAGGCAAGTGAAACGCATTCTCCGGCACCTGCCTGATGGTCGGGCTTGTAACGAAAGGCATTCATGGCCTCAATCGTCTCCGTTTTCCAGTAAGGTATGACATCTGAATCGTACTTATCAAGTCCAAAATGCTTACGGATATCCAAATCGAAATAGTATTTATCGCCTTCGTATCCGAACAGGGCGTTCGAGCGTGACAGCATTTCCATGTCTGTGAATTCGCTGAAACGGTTGATCTCGGTTTGCTTGTCGGTAAGTCCCCAGGTATCAAGATCAAGATTGAAATTGTAATGATCCATGATATACTGCTTTACCCGATGGATCTTTTTAAGGGGACCCATTTTCCCTATCCCGGCAAACCATGGATCATCGATCCATTTCCAGATTTCGGGCGACATGATATTTGCCAGCACAAGGGCATAAAGCAGGTCAGGAAAAATGAAGATCTCCATATCGCTAAGGGTAAAAGCGGAGGAGTATTTTTCGAGGGTTGAACGATCGTTATCGGAAGAGGGAAGATTTTTCCCGGAGTATTTTTTCATAAAAGCTCGGAACATCAATCAAAGATCAATATTACGAATATTCAATGGAAAAGTTAATTCTTCCGGCCTAAAGTAGGAGGAAGTGACTAAAGTGAGCTAAAGTATTTAAAGTTGAACAGACCTGACAGGTTTTGAAAACCTGTCAGGTCTTCAGGCTTCAAATATTCACGCTCCCCATCGTTTGAAACGAGGGAGCATAGGGTTTGCAACGAGGGGGCATAGGGTTTGCAACGAGGGGGCATAGGGTTTGAAACGAGGGGGCATAGGGTTTGAAACGAGATTTGCAAATCCATGCTTTGTGAACCCCCGGAGGGGGTGACCTGTTTGTAGCACACGAATGACGACGTGTAGCAAAGCTCCGGAGGAGCGTCCTGTAAATTGTCAATCATTTGAATGATAATTAACCAAACAATTCAAATAACAGGTCGCACCTCCGGCGCTCCATTCAGCTGTTTGTGCAATATTCTACAAACAGAGCACCCCCTCCGGGGGCTGAAGTCCCCAACTCTAAGTACTCGAAGTACTTCTACTTGCCGCTTCCGGCAGGGGCTGCAGGGCTTTGAGGCGCCACTTGCGGTTCTGCCTTCTCTGTCTTCGCTGCAAAAGATCCCAAATTAAAATTAAGCGTGAAGCGGATCGTGTTGGCCAGCGGATTGTTCTGGTTCACCGGAATCAGGTAGGCAAAGTCGATCGTGCAGACGCTCATCTTCAGGCCTAGTCCGGTGGAGAAAAATTTGCGGTTGCCCTTGTACTGGTTTTCATTGAAATAGCCGGC
>CAIRSO010000210.1 GCA_903881215.1 uncultured Bacteroidia bacterium | reverse complement strand
CTGATGAAAGTCGGATATGAGAATCCGCTAAGGTTGATTGGATGAGTAAGGAAGAAGTTTTAAGTTTCAGTTTCTCAGTTGAAAGCAGAACACAAAGGCAACATGAATGCACTACTAGTTTAACAGGTTTAGAGATAGGTAATTATAAGTATCTAATAAATGGACAGGAGATAGGAAGATTTTAAATTGCTGATGAATTATCCCATTCTGTGGTCAAATTTACTGTGGAAAAGGAAAATTCTCAAATTCAAATAATTAGGCTGTAAAACCACTAAACCACAAAATTGGAACGAATTTTAAAAAATCTGGTCCAAAAACAAATGTTCAAGTCAGAATTTTTTTGAAGTTTTGAGCTATGAAAAAAAGCTAAATCTATCCACTATTGCGATCAATTGATTAAGTTAATTTAAGTTGCGAAATGATATAATTGGACCATCCAAAAAACCTGTAATGAGATGATAAACAAATATATGTCGGCGATTTTACCTGCAGGGGGCTTGACCACCCTCCTTTTAACAGGATTTTTTCAGTTAAATGGAAAAAACTTGTCGGTTCCAGATGATCGTCCCGCAAAACCCAATGTGCTGTTTATCGTTGTTGACGATCTGAACGATTGGGTTGGCTGTTTGGGTGGCCATCCCCAGGCAATCACTCCGAATATGGACAGGCTTGCTGCGAGGGGGACATTATTTGCCAATGCCCATGTACAGGCACCGCTTTGTAATCCGTCACGCTCAAGTGTTCTAATGGGAATGCGGCCTTCAAGTACAGGTATTTATGGTCTGGCACCCGGTTTACGCGCCGTGGAGGCAACCCAAAATTGTGTTTCCTTGCCGCAGTATTTTAGAAAACAAGGGTATTTTACTGCCGGCTTTGGAAAGGTATTTCATGATGGTTCTATCCCTCAGGAGCTTCAAAAAGATGAATTCGATGTATGGGGTCCTGCACCGGGGATGCCATTCCCGAAACAGAAATTTGTCAATACCCCCAGCAACATGAAAGCGGTGGATTGGGGCATTTTTCCTGAGGATGACCGCGATCAGGCAGACTGGAAAACGGCAGACAATGCCATTGGACAATTGAATGCAAGGCCGAATGACAAACCATTTTTTATTGCTGCAGGATTCAGGTTGCCGCATGTTCCTTGTTTCGCCTCCCAAAAATGGTTCGACATGTTTCCTCCTGAAAATCAAATAAATTTACCGGCCTATTTGCCCAACGATCGTGCAGATGTGCCATTTTTCTCCTGGTACCTTCATTGGGATTTGCCTGAACCAAGGTTGTCATGGCTGAAAGAGGCAAACCAATGGCAAAATCTGGTCCGGTCGTATCTGGCCAGTACCACTTTCATGGACAGTCAGATTGGCCGCTTGCTGGATGCTTTGGACGCATCAGGAGAAGCTTCTAATACGGTCATTGTGCTTTGGTCTGACAATGGCTGGCACTTGGGAGAAAAAGATATTACAGGGAAAAATTCACTTTGGAAACCTTCAACCCGTGTGCCGCTTATCCTGGCAGGGCCGGGAGTAAAAACCGGTGGTCGGTGCGGACAACCAGCCGAATTGCTCGACATCTATCCAACACTGATCGATCTTTGTGGATTTCCGACCAAACCCGAATTGGAAGGACACAGTCTGATGCCTCAATTGAAAAATGAAAAGGCAAAACGTCTATGGCCTGCCATTACCACAGCCAATCAAAATAATCATTCAGTCGTTACCGACAAATGGCGTTTTATTCAATATGCCGATGGTTCGCAGGAGCTTTACAACGATCAACAGGATCCGAATGAGTGGAAAAACCTGGCAGCCGACCCCAAATACAAAAAAGTAATTGGTGAACTGAAAAAATGGTTGCCTGAAATAAATCGCCCCCTTGCACCTGGAAGTTCATCCCGTATTCTTGAGCAGAAGGATGGCAAGTGGTATTGGGAAGGTAAACAAATTAAAAATGAAGAGTTGCAGGATTGACTCTTTAGTTGAAACGCATACTTTGATACGAAAATGAACAAAGCTTTAAAAGGAAGCAAATGAAGTATATATGCAGAATTGTAGCGATTACCTTGTTCATTGGTAGCTTTGTCAATCATGCGCCATCGTTCCAAAAACGAAAATGAATGATACACTAATAGCTGCTGGACTAATTGGACCGGTAGTTATTGAAATTGTAACAAATAAAAAACTGTAAATAGGTATGAAGCGAAGTTCATTTATTTTGTTCCTTTTGTTATCAGGTGTAATTGCCTCGGCTCAAAACCCAATATGCCCACCTGGACTTAATATAGCCGATCCAACCACGCGTGTTTGGAAAGACGGCAAACTTTATGTGTATGGTTCGCGTGATGAGAGTTTTAAATATTATTGTTCCTATGACCATTGGGTTTTATCCACTTCTGACCTGATTCATTGGGAATATACGCCAAATGTATTTGCTTCAAAAGGCCCATACGATCAGGTACCCTATAACGATTTGCTTTTGTATGCGCCTGATTGTATGTATAAAGATGGTACCTATTACCTTTATTATAGTCAGCCCGGTGGTCAGGAAGGTGTTGCCACCAGTAAGTCGCCGATTGGCCCTTTTACAAATGCCAGGCAAATCTATTTGAAAAATCAGAACCAGATTGATCCTGCCATTTTTGTCGACGATGACGGTCAGGCTTACTACATCTGGGGGCAGTTTCATGAAAAAATCGCGAAACTGAAACCGAACATGAAGGAAATTGATACGACAACCATTGTTGATAACCTGGTTAATGAAAAAGAACATTTTTTTCACGAAGGCGGATACATGGTGAAGCGAAACGGTATCTATTATTTCATATATGCCCACATGGGTAGGAAAGGAATGCCCACCTGCATCGGTTATGCAACCGCCAAATCTCCGATGGGTCCCTTCAAATATGGCGGAGTGATCGTGGACAACGACGGCTGCGATCCCGAAAACTGGAACAATCACGGATCGATCGTTGAATTTAAAGGTCAGTGGTATGTCTTCTACCACCGGACTACCAATGGTTGTGTGAATTCCCGCAAAACATGCATCGAGCCGATATTCTTCAATCCTGACGGCAGCATCACGGAGGTGGAGATGACCTCCCAGGGAGCCGGAAAGCCACTGGATGCATTTGAAAAAATCGAAGCAGAAAGAGCCTGCCTGTTGTTTGGACATGTCCGCATCGATTCGTATAGTCTGGATTCTGCCAACCCTTTAAACCCGGCAAATAGTGATCAGCTCGGACAGATTGAGAATAAAGACAGAGCAATCTACAAGTACATCAATTTTGGTGAAGGTGCAAATTTGGTCAGCGTGCGGGTTGCATCGGGCTCAAAACCTGGGAGAATACAGTTCAAACTTGATAATTCATGGGGAGCACCTATTGGAACGCTCGATGTTCCTGGCGGAGGTGATGGAAAAACATGGACTATATTAACCTGTAAGATCAAAGAAATTAAAGGGGTGCATGCACTTCATCTCTCATTCCTTGCCGAAGAGAAGGAATCGTTTAATGTGGATTCTTTTAAATTTGAAAAATGACTATGTCCAAATTATTTAAATTTTCGATCATTCTTCTTGCGTTTTTATTAATTAATCATCACAAAGTCGCTTCTCAGAGTTCCCTGGTTTTGGCTGGGTTTGAGAATCCGGTTCGATCCACAGAGGTGGTCCGGAAATTTCTGACCGCTACCCGAATAGTTTGGCTTTCGGATACTTCGGGGATATCCATAGTGAATCCTAAAGTATTACTTAAAGCAGGAACAGGTCAGGCGGCTTTGAACAGCAGCAAGGGCTTTATGCTGAAAAGCAGTGCTACAGAATTCCCAATGATCATCCTCGATTTTGGAAAAGAAATTCAAGGCGGACTGGAAATCGTCACTTCCATCAACAACGACAAAAAGATGGGGAAGGTACGCATCCGTTTTGGTGAGTCGGTAAGCGAAACTATGAGTAACATTGGTGAGAAAGGGGCAACCAACGATCATGCCATGCGCGATTTTTTTGTAGCATTGCCTTGGCTCGGAAGGCTTGAAGTAGGCAATTCAGGATTCCGTTTTGTGAGTATTCAGCTGATTGATCCCAATGTGAAATTGGAGATCAAAGAAGTGAATGCAATTTTTACCTTTCGCGATATTCCATATTTGGGTTCGTTTAAGTGCAATGATGAACGACTGAATAAGATCTGGATGACAGGTGCTTAT
>CAIRSO010000209.1 GCA_903881215.1 uncultured Bacteroidia bacterium | reverse complement strand
TATCTTTAACTATTGCATCGTTATGTCCAAATTGAATTAAAACAAAATCGCCAGGATTTAGAATGTTATAAACTGGTATCCATCGTCCCTCATCAAGAAAACTTTTAGAGCTTCTACCCGATTCTGCTGCATTATCGATCCGAAACCGCGAAGCGTCAAAGTAATCTCCCAATTTCTGACCCCACCCGGTAAGAGGGAAAAACGAGTCATCATAAGAATCGACTGTTGAATCTCCAATAAGATGGATAGTAAGAACCTTTCCATTATTTACTATATTTAAAGTAGTATCTTTTTTATAATGGGTTATAAGACTGATCGGAGCCTTCGTAGAATAGGCCTGACACCCTATTGAGAAGGAGGTTCCAATAATCGCTAATAATGAATATATAAGCGAACTTCTCATGGCAGTATATTAATTTTCTTTAAAAATATTTCCATATCAGGCTGAACTTCATCACTTTTTCAGCGCTTGTGGAGTAAAAAGTAGTAATCGCACAGATGCTTTTGGTAACTCTACTATTAACTGAGAATTAGCACTGCTCAGAACCTGTTCGCGATCCCATTCAAGAGATCTTACTTCATCAATCACATATTCAGTACAATAAAGTCGGTCTGCAATTGGGAGATTATTCAATTTAAGAACGAATCTCGAAGCTTCATCTTCAAAATTACTTAGCAAAACTGCAGTGGTTAGATTTTTTGTATTAACTGCAGCAATTATACCCAATCCTGTTTCCCTGTTATTTCCTATCGCATCAATCCGGGAACCGTATTTCATCAACTTGTTATATGCCTCAAAAGCATAAAAAGGTTTTTTGGGAACGCCATATATATCAAATAGACCAAATCGGAAAATACTTCCATAAGCGGCATAGTAACATGCAATGTCCAATTCTGAATCAAGGAAATAAGCGAGCATTGACGCTGTAAATGCAGCCCCGGGTGCCCCTGTTGTCTTTAAAAATGCCTCTCGATTCTTTTCTCTTAATTCTGAGTTCCAATTACCATTTGCATTATAATTCCACTCGTCAAAAACTGTTTCAATGTTTTGAAATCCATATTCTTTAAGAGTAATTATCCCACTTTCAATTTTCTTCATCAATTTATCGGGATGATCAGCGTATCCATGCCAGGAAACAAAATCCAAAGGCACCTTATTGTCACGGCAAAAGCCTAGGAACTCTCTTCCCTTTTCAGAATCTAAGGATCCACCCAGTGCAGGTCCTCCAACTTTTAAGGCAGGATCGAGCTTTTTGATAGCGATTGCAGCTTGCTGATACAATTCACAATATTGAGTCATTGTTCCTGTCCAACAAGCGGGCACATCAGGTTCATTCCAGATTTCCCATCTCTGGATATCCCATTTGAACCCATTGGCCCAACCCATGTTGTAATGCCGGATAATATTGCAGCAGATACGCACCCATTTTTTAAAATCTGCAGGAGGATTCACATAATATCGCGGCATACCGTTTTCAATGCTTTCTCCAAGACGAAAGATAACCTTTGAACCCGTTTTTAGAATCATGTTTATATTTAGATCTGTCTTTTCAAAATGATAATTTGCCGGGTCATTTTCATTTGCATTGAAATTCGGGAAAATCAAATGTATATCAACGGTTCCTTCATCTGCATAGGGAGTATCATGCAGTCGAATATATGGTGGCTCTATGAGCTTAAAATATTCACTATTGTCAAAGGAATTTGCAAGATTAATTCTTGGTCCTCCATTCACCCCATTAATAGGCTTAAACGAACCAGCGGACTTCGCTGCATCAACTGTAAAAACTGGCAATTCTTTTAATTCTTGCGTTTGGGCAAATATTACGTATGAGCATTGCACAATAAGTAAGAATAAAAAATAACCAATGGCTCTTATTTTACTAAATTTTTTCAAGATTATTTTTGGAATTAAATTAAAAATTTCAACAAGACAATTGATTTTGGCAGGTGCCAATTAATAATTGAATAATAAGTAAGGGTTAACAATAGATGTCTCTATCTTTTCAATTGCAGAAAGAATATACGAGGTAAAATTTATTCAACATGTGTTTACATTTTGTAAACACATGTTGAATTGCTATTTCTTATCAAATGGAATTAAAAATTAGGGCCTCCTACATCCCACCACACTCTGGTACCTCCCGTATCATCGCCTGTGTTTGTAGTCTCCCCGGGAAGGGAAGTTCCTTTTTCACTTTTAAGCAAGGAAACTCCCTGCACATATCCTGTTGGATTATTGTTCTTTTCAGTTGCTGGATAAGGTTGTCTTCTAATTTGAATTTCTGTACTGATAAGACCAGCACTATTATTAACTTGAACTGGAAATAATTTAGGATAACCTGTTCTGCGAAATGTTGTCCAGCCTTCAGCACAATCCGGAAAACCGGCAAGCCACTTTTGAGTAATTATTCTTTCCAATTTTTTCTCGTTTGTTGCAGTTTCATCCCACAAAATAGTAATATCAGAAAGAGCAGGAATATTATTGACTGGATATACTGGATCAATACAATTTCCGGGCTTATTGGTTGAATTGTTGATATAATTATTCGCAGCACTGGCAAGCCCATATTGTGTAAATGAGGTAAGAATTCCTGTTTCGTAATATTGTTTGGCCGTCCCACCACCCATATTCCATCCTCTTAGTGCTCCTTCAGCACGTAAAAAATAGGCATCAGCTGAAGTAATAATCAAAGTAGGCGACGTCGTTGATACAAAATTTGGTGACAGATTTGAGTATACAAGTTGTCGAGCTAAGATGGATGCACCTTGCCTGATCCCAATGTATTTGTCAGTATAGTTAGGAATTGTCGAAAAACCGAAATACAAACTTATTCGAGGATCCTTATAACCATCCATATAAGAAATTATGGCTTCATTTGCCATGATATTTATGTAATTGAGAGCCGCTACCCAAAGTGCATTTTGATTAATATTCTTGAGTATAGCATTATCACTATTTGATGTCATTACACCATCTGATACAGCCTTCTCTGCCATTTGTTTCGCCTTAGTGGGATTTCTTTTTACAATATGCATGGCTAAACGGAGGCGTAAGGTATTAGCGTAAATAATCCATTTGTTGTAGTCTCCGCCATAAATCTCATCAAAATTTTTGAAGGGTTTCGATGTCGGATAAACAGCCTGGTATGCCTTCAATGCAATAACAGCACTATCCAATTCCGAAAAGAATGAATTATAAACATCTTCTTGCTTATCATAGGAAACTGATGTTCCACCTTTACCAAATTGGCTGTAAGGAATTGGACCATAATTGTCAGTAATAATGTACATGCCTGCAACCCGTAATATTTTAGAGATAGCCCAAAAATCCGGGGACAAGGTCTTCGCTCCTCGACGATTAATTTCATTAATCGGAGCCATTATTGAATTATAACTTATATTGAAAATATTATTTGCATCCCACGCAGGCATATTCATTTGATAATTCCCGTATCTTGGATTTGCTGCATTGCTTGCAACATATCCACTGAAGCTACCTGCGACAAAGAAATATCCAAATAACATTGGATTAATGTTAACAGCTGTGTAGGTTTCCTGAATACCTGGAAAGAGGCCGCCGATATAGTTAAAATCTGCCATAAGTTGTTCATCAGTAAGCCTAGTATTTCGAGTATTATATTTTTCAAAATCTTTTGTACATGAAATGAAACTCAATAGCATCAATAAAAAAACTGGCATTGC
>CAIRSO010000208.1 GCA_903881215.1 uncultured Bacteroidia bacterium | reverse complement strand
TGAAATTGAAGGAGAAATGGGTGATTCAAAAATGGGATTACATGCCAGATTAATGTCTCAGGCACTCCGTAAGCTAACTGCAAACATCAGTAAGACAAAGACATGTTGCATTTTCATCAATCAATTACGTGAAAAAATTGGTGTAATGTTTGGTAATCCTGAAACAACAACAGGAGGTAATGCCTTAAAATTCTATGCTTCTGTGAGGGTAGATATTCGTAAAATCGGTCAGTTGAAGGATGGGGAAGAGGTCCAGGGAAATCATACCAGGGTCAAAATTGTCAAAAACAAGATCGCGCCTCCATTCAGAAAAGCGGAATTTGATATTATTTTTGGCGAAGGAATCTCTAAAATAGGCGAGATCATTGATTTGGGTGTTGAATTGAACATCATTAAAAAGAGCGGTTCGTGGTTCAGTTATGGAGAGACCAAGCTTGGACAAGGCCGTGAATCTGTGAAGGAACTCCTGAAAGATAATCCGGAATTAGCAGAAGAAATCGAAAAGAAAATTATTAGTAATTATAGTACATCGATCGAGAAATAGATATTTCTTAATGATTACTATATTATCAATTAGGCAAGCTACATCCATCGTCTTTTTTATGGAACTGGCAGTAAATTGAGGACAGATAAAATAAGTAATTGTTAAAATAGTCGTAAAATCTGAACCGAATCAACCTCGGTTCAGTTTTTTTTTGGACATTTGCAGCTTGGCTGAAGTGATAAATTGTAATTCAGAAGTAATGAAAGTTATAAAATTTGGAGGAACTTCTGTCGGTTCCGTTGAAAATATAAAGAAAATCGACGAAATAGTTCGAAATCAACAATCGGATTTGATTGTGGTTGTCAGTGCTGTTGGTGGAGTGACGGATCTTTTACTTGCAGCAGCCAATGCTGGATCCAAAGGTGGCGACGTTACTGCTATTTTAGATGAGATTTGGCTCAGGCATGAAAAAATTATGGCCGGACTATTTGATGAGCAAGTCTTCGGCGAGGTTAAGGGCAACATGAAATGCCTCTTCGATGAGCTGGAGAAGATTCTTCAAGGTGTACGGTTAATTGGCGAACTCACGCCAAAAACACTAGACAAGGTGATGGGATTTGGAGAAAGACTTTCATCGTTGTTCATCTCCCGTTTCCTCCAGGCAGAGTTAATTGATAGTCTGACTGTGATCCGCACTGATAAAAATCATGGAAGAGCCAATGTGGATTTTAAAGTTACCTATGATTTGATAAGTAGTAACTGTTCAAATTTGAAAAGTGTTGCTGTTGCTCCTGGCTTCATTTCCTCAGCTTCAGACGGTACGTTAACAACCTTGGGAAGAGGTGGTTCTGATTATACTGCTGCCCTTTTTGCTGCTGCTTTAAACGCAGAAAAGCTTGAGATCTGGACTGATGTGGATGGGTTTATGACTGCCGATCCAAGAGTCATCAGCAAAGCCTATCCTATTCCTCAGCTTACCTACAGTGAGGCATTGGAGCTATCGCACTTTGGTGCCAAAGTAATTTATCCTCCAACAATATTGCCGGTATATCAGAAATCAATACCGGTTCAGATAAAAAATACGATGAACCCTTCAGCTGAAGGGACACTTATTGGAAATGTAAACCATCCGGAGGCGGAACATCCTATTAAAGGGATCTCCTCAATTGATGGAATATCCCTGTTTACTGTGCAGGGTCTCGGTATGGTAGGTGTTACCGGTATTGCCATGAGGCTTTTCGGGGCACTGGCAAAAGAGGAAATAAATGTGATCCTGATTTCTCAGGCATCTTCAGAAAATTCCATCAGCTTTGCCATTGATTCGGCCAGGGGTAAAGCGGCAGAACTGGCCATTCAACAAGAATTTCAGAGGGAAATTGCATCCGGACTCATTAACAAGATTGGCAGTGAAGAAGATCTTTGTATTGTCGCCATTGTAGGTGAGAACATGAAACATTCGGCTGGTATAGCCGGCAAACTTTTTTATACCATTGGAAAGAATGGCATAAATGTGGTAGCAATAGCGCAGGGTGCTTCAGAACAGAATATTTCATGGGTAGTAAAAAAATCCGATTTGCGCAAAACGCTAAACGTCGTCCATGAATCATTTTTCCTTTCACCGTTTATCGAATTGAATCTTTTTCTGGTTGGGATTGGTACTGTTGGAAGAGATTTGCTAAAGCAGATTAGTCAGCAGCAATCAAAACTTCAAAAGGAACACCGGCTTAAACTTCGAATTTGTGGTGTAGCCAATTCCCGGAAGATGGTTTTCGACCGGGAAGGATTAGATCCTGCAGATGTGGCTCAATTGCTTTCAGGAGAGCTGGCAGAAAAATCAGATATGAAGGATTTCTGCGCCAAAATGATTGAAATGAACATGTTCAATTCTGTTTTTGTCGATTGCACTGCAGAAAAGAAAGTTGCTGATCAGTACCACGATATCCTTAATAATTACATATCCATTGTAGCCGCCAATAAAGTGGCTGCTTCTTCAGAATATCAAGCCTACCGTGAACTGAAAGAACTTGCAGCCAAACACGGGGTAAAATATCTTTTCGAAACCAACGTAGGTGCAGGCTTACCGCTGATCTCCACCATCAATGACCTGAAGCGTTCAGGCGACCGTATTGTCAGGATTGAAGCCGTACTTTCAGGTACGCTGAATTTTATCTTCAATACCCTGAGCAATGACATTCCACTGAGCAAAGCCATCCGGTTGTCAAAAGAGAAGGGATTTTCGGAGCCGGATCCACGCATCGATCTCAGTGGGGTAGATGTGGTCAGGAAACTCGTCATTCTGGGAAGAGAGTCAGGTTATCAGATCAGTCAGGAAGAGGTCGTCCAGAAACGGTTTATCCCCGATCGCTACTTCAGTTCTACCTTAGAAGATTTTTGGAGAGACATTCATGAGATGGATGCTCATTTTGAGGAAGAGCGGTTGATCCTTGAAAAAGAGCACAAAAAATGGCGGTTCGTGGGATTGCTCGACGAGGGTAAAGCCTCTGTTTCACTGCAGTCTGTAGGCCCCGGTCACCCATTCTACGATCTGGAAGGAAGCAACAACATTGTGCTCCTGACAACCGAACGTTACAATGAATCACCCATGCTGATCAAAGGCTATGGGGCAGGAGCTGCCGTTACAGCAGCCGGGGTATTCGCTGATCTGATTAAAGTGGCGAATATTTAAGAAGTTTCAAGGGTTTGAAATGTTTATTATGTTTGAAAAGTTTGAAAGGTTTTAAGAGTCTGAACGGTATGTATTTCAAGATGGTCACCCTGTCTCCCCGTCCCCTAGTCTCCCCCTCCTTACTCAAATAACCTTTCTCATTTCAATCCGTACAATTTTAAATAATTGAGAAAAGTTAATTATTGAAATGAAGTATATAATTCTATTGGGAGACGGCATGTCCGATCAGCCTGAAGTTGAATTCGGAGGGAAGACTCCGCTCATGGCTGCCCGCAAACCCAGCATGGATCTTTTGGCCAAAATGGGCCGTAGCGGGGTCTTGAAAACTATTCCTGACTCCTTGCATCCAGGCAGCGAAGTGGCTAATCTTGCGGTGCTTGGCTACGATGTAGAGGCAGTTTATGAAGGTCGGGGGGTAATTGAAGCAGCCAGTATTGGCGTTGAACTTGAGGAAGGCGATCTGGCGATGCGTTGCAATCTGGTCACGCTGACGGGTGATATTATTCTGAACCACTCGGCGGGTCACATTTCAACAGAAGAGGCAGATCAACTCATACATCACCTGAACGAGCATTTGGGCAATGATCAAATACATTTTTATACCGGGGTCTCTTACCGGCATCTGCTTGTGATCAAGGGAGGCAACAAAATGGTTGGATGTACCCCACCACATGATGTACCCGGGAGAGTATATGCACCACTTTTGCCAAAAGCAGCAGTTGATTCTGCACATTCAACAGCAGAGCTTTTGAATGAACTTATCAGTCGTTCAAGGGAGTTACTGGAGAACCATCCGGTCAATCTTACCAGAAAATCGCTGGGCAAAGATCCTGCCAATTCCATCTGGCCATGGTCGCCTGGCTACAAGCCTGCCATGAAGAGTCTGAAAGAGCTGTTCGGCATTCAGCATGGTGCTGTCATTTCTGCTGTTGACCTTATTCAGGGTATCGGTGTTTATGCCGGACTGGATGTGATTCATGTGGAAGGTGCAACAGGTTTGTATACAACAAATTATGAAGGGAAAGCAGAGGCAGCCATTCAAGCACTGAAAGATCATGATTTTGTCTATTTGCATGTAGAAGCTAGCGATGAGGCTGGTCATGAAGGCGATTTCGAGTTAAAACTTCGATGCATCGAATACCTGGATGATCGCATATTGAAACGACTGATGGAGGCTTGTGCCAAAATGGACGAACCTGTTACCATCGCCATGTTGCCCGATCATCCTACACCATGGAAGTTGAGAACGCATACCAGGGATGCCGTCCCATTTACCATCTACTCGCCTGGTCAGAACCCGGATTCAGTTGAATGTTATGATGAAGCTGCTGCAAAACTCGGATCATATGGTGAATTGAGTGGCAGGCAGTTCATGGAAGCACTTTTAAAAACAATGTGAAAATCTGGAAATTTGAAAATGTGAAAATTTGAAAATGATTGCTTTGCACGAATGCCTTTTTAATTTCCACATTTCCACATTTTCCAATTTTCACATTTTCTCGTTTTCCAATTAATAACGGAACTATGAAATATTACAGCACCAACAGGCTTTCGCCGGAAGTTGATCTCCGTACTGCCGTCACCAAAGGATTGGCTCCTGATCGGGGACTGTACATGCCGGAAAGCGTCAGTGAGCTTGATCTTGTTTTTTTCGCCCAAATGGGAACCCTGACCTTTCAGGAGATGGCCTCTCGGGTAGCTTCGAAATTATTTGGGGAGGACATTCCTTCCGAAAAATTGAAAGAAATTGTGTATGAAACGCTTAGTTTTGATACGCCTCTTGTCGCTGTAGAGCAGGATATTTACGCGCTTGAATTGTTTCATGGTCCGACACTTGCCTTTAAGGATGTTGGTGCCCGTTTTATGGCCCGCATGCTGGCCTGGTTTCTTGGTGAAGGGAAGGCAACGGTACATGTCTTGGTAGCAACCTCGGGAGATACAGGCAGCGCAGTGGCCAACGGCTTTCTGGGTATTGAAGGAATCAAAGTTCATGTGCTTTATCCCAAAGGCAAGGTAAGTGAGATCCAGGAAAAGCAGTTTGTGACCCTTGGTCAGAACATCACCGCACTTGAAGTGGATGGTTCGTTCGATGATTGCCAGGCATTGGTGAAAGCTGCATTTATGGACAGCGAATTGCAGCAAAAAATGGTTTTAACCTCTGCCAATTCGATCAATGTTGCCAGGTTCCTGCCTCAGGCATTTTACTACTTCAACGCGGTTGCAAAGCTGAAGGAGAAGCAAAAAAAAATAGTTTTCTCTGTTCCAAGTGGAAATTTTGGCAACCTCACTGCAGGTCTGATAGCAAAAAGAATGGGATTGCCAGTCTCCCGATTCATTGCGGCAAACAACAGCAACGATGTGGTCTTTAATTATTTAAGCTCTGGTAATTACAACACAAAAGCTTCAGTGCAAACCATTGCCAACGCCATGGATGTGGGTGATCCAAGCAATTTTGCCCGGATTCTTGATCTTTTTGATCATGATCATACCTGGATCAGCAGTGTGATGACCGGTACCACCTATTCTGACGAGCAGATCAAGGAGAGCCTTTCATCCTGCTTCCGTGAAACCGGATACCTGTGTGATCCGCACGGTGCTGTAGCTTACCGTGCTTTAAAAGAAGAACTGAAAACGGATGAAGTGGGTATTTTTCTCGAAACAGCTCATCCGGCAAAATTCACCGAAACGGTAGAGGATATTATTGGCAAGGGGAATGTTCCAATGCCCGGAAGACTGGCTGAATTTATGAAGGGTGAGAAGAAGACAGTGGAGATGGGGGTTGATTTTGCTGCATTTAAGAAATATTTGGTTTCAGTGAGTTACTAAAGTTATGGGCTCCATACAAAGGTCTTTCGAAAAAATAGCCACAATATATTGACTGAATATTAGGTTTTTAAGC
>CAIRSO010000207.1 GCA_903881215.1 uncultured Bacteroidia bacterium | reverse complement strand
TGTTTTCGAAATTCCGGAATCCCATCCTGCCGTGACTCCGCTGTTAGCCATTGTTCCTTTGCAGTTATTCGCTTATTACATTGCTGTGTTACGCGGATGTGATGTGGATCAACCCAGAAATCTGGCGAAATCAGTTACCGTGGAATAGTCTGTGAAGGTAACATCTGAGTTTATTTTAAAGCTTTTACCTTAACTCTGATTTTCGGAATTGATCGAATCTCTTATCTGTTTCTGCATTTGGCAGACCCTGTAACCAGTTTCAGGTTTTTTCGTAAAAAAAAGTGTTAAATTATTGACCGTATGAAACCTCAGAATTATCCTCAAAACTCCCGCCGCCAGTTTCTTCAAAAATCAGCCCTTTTGGCTGTTGGAACGGCTTTGGCACCTTCCTTGTTTGCTTCAGGAATCCCCGTCAATCCTGCTCCTTTGATGAAAAGAACCTTTGGACGGACTGGCTTCAAAGTGACAACCCTTGGGCTAGGTGGTCAGTCATCCCTTCAATGGACACCAGAAAATATTGATCCGATTGCAATCATTGAAAAGGCTTACAATTTGGGTGTCAATTATTTTGATACTTCAAATGTATATGGACCCAGTCAGGTGAACTATGGAAAGGCTTTCAGCAGGCTTGGCCTCGTACCGGGGACACCCAATTATGATTCATCCAGGCGAAAAGAGATCTTTCTGACATCCAAAACAATGCTTCGTTTTGGCAAAGGAGGTGATGACCGTCCAAAAGTGAAGGGTAATTCAAATGGTCCGGCCGGATCAAAAGCATTGGATGATGTAAGACGTTCTCTGTCACAGATTTTTGGTGATGGCTCTGGTAATTATCCGAAAGATGCATATTTGGATATGGTTCTGATTCACAACCTTAATAAAATGGAGGAAGTGGATGCTTTATACGAAGGTTATGAGAAACCTGATCCCAATGCCCCAAGCATCGGTGCGCTGGCAGCCTTGAGAGATGTGCGGGATGGTACAAACCAAACCGGACTTAATCCTAAAAAGGAAAAACTGATCAGGCACGTTGGCTTCTCCGGTCACAATGATACAGCAGTCATGATGGAGATGATCCAACGGGACAGTGAAGATTTGCTGGACGCCATGCTTGTTGCTATTAATGCCAATGACAAGCTATATTTTAACATGCAGTACAATGTGATCCCGGTAGCTGCCGCAAAAAATATGGGTATTATTGCCATGAAAGTGTTTGCCGACGGAGCCATGTATTCAAAAAAAGCAGAGTGGTCAAACAAGGTATCTCATGTGGTGCTCGAAGTTGGAAGCAGTGAATTACCAGCTAATAATTTGATTAAATACTCACTGAGTACGCCGGGCATTCATACTGCCATTATTGGTATTGGAAAAATTAGCGACGATCCGTTGCAATGCCAGCTTTCTTATAATTTAAAGTATGCTCAGGTTAAACCGAACGCTCTTCGGGAAGTTGAGCGCAATAAAATTGAACTTCTGGCAGAAAAGGCAAAAGAGGGTAAAACGAACTATTTCCAAAAGACCTTTCAGGATCTAACTCCACCGCGGGAAGCTAAAGTTTTCCGAAGCGATAAAGGTGCTCTTCTTTCATGGCATACTGCTTATGCTGGTGATGCTGCTATTGATCGCTATGAGGTCTGGCAGGATGGCAAACTGCTCCAGGAGATCCCTTTCAAGCCGCAAACTACTAAGGAACCTTACAGTTTCGAAGTAAAGCGTACCAATGGTGCAAGGTCATCATTTCTGATTAAGGTGGTCGACAAAAAGAACCGGGAAGCGGAGGTGAAGGTATAAAAGGCTAAAGGCAAAAGGCTAAAGGATAAAGGATAAAGTCAAAGGCAAAAGGCAAAAGGCCAAAGTGGGGAAGCTGCAAGCCTGGTTTTTCTAACTCTCAACTGCCCCTCGACTTCGCTCGGGGACCGGTGCATCTGCCGTTTCTAACTCTCAGTTCTTAACTCTCAGTTCTCAACTCTCAGTTCTCAGTTCTCAGTTCTCAACTCTCAATTCTCAACTCTCAACTTTAATGCCTCATCTCTTCCCCAAAATTCCCGCACTATTTAACCCTGATCAGTTTCAGGGTGAAGGAAAAATCAAACGATATTTCGAAGGTTGGTATTTCAAGGTAGTAAGCAAAGATCAGTCGGCCGCTTTTGCCATTATTCCGGGTATTGCCATGGATGAGGAAGGCCGGAAACAAGCTTTTATCCAGGTATTGGATGGTAGGAGACTAACAGCTGTCTACCATAAATTTGATTTTGAAAGTTTTACGTTCTCAAAATCAAAATTCAATATTTCTATTGGAAAAAATTCATTTTCGGCAAGTCATTTGGAAATTGACCTACCTGGAATGTCGGGTCGACTGGAGTTTTCGAATCTTGTTCAATGGCCTAAACCTTGGTACTCTCCGGGCATCATGGGACCTTATGCCTTCGTTCCATTTATGGAGTGTTACCATGGAATTGTCAGCATGGATCATTCGATTTTCGGAACGCTGAAGGTCGAAAAAAATGAAATTGATTTTGATCAAGGACGAGGTTACATCGAGAAGGATTGGGGTAGATCCTTTCCAAGTGCATATGTATGGATGCAATCAAACCATTTTTCCCTTCCGGGGATTTCTATAAAGGCATCTGTAGCCCGGATCCCCTGGGGGAGAAACTCCTTTGTCGGATTTATTGCAGGGGTTTGGCTGCATGACACATTGATTCGCTTTACAACATACAATGGGTCCACCATGCGCAAATTGCAGATCGATCCCTTAAAAGTAGAATTGGTACTGGAAAACAACCGCCATCAATTGTCAATCCTGGCCATCCGTGAAACTGCCACTAGTCTGGTTTCTCCAATTCATGGACTGATGGATGGCCGTATTGAGGAAAGCATGACTTCAAAAGTTGAGATTGTTCTGACAGATCGGGAAACAGGCAAGATAATTTTAGATGATACAGGACATAATGCTGGATTGGAAGTCGCAGGGAATATCAGTGAAATTGAAAAGCAGTCTTAATTTTTAGGATATAATTGCAAAAAATAGTTGATAAAACTATTGTCAAAGTCATATAGAATAACGGTTTCAGTTGTATAAATTGAAACCGTTTTCAATTTTAAAAATATGAATAAAAAAAGTGTTGGGTTTGTCGGAGTTCTTCAATTG
>CAIRSO010000206.1 GCA_903881215.1 uncultured Bacteroidia bacterium | reverse complement strand
CATCTTTAATTTCAGCCAGCACTTCCTGCCCATTTTTTTTGGGCAGGTTAAGGTCAAGAATAATAAGGTCGGGTCGTGGTGCATTATGATATTCATTTCTTTTGAAAAGAAAATTGATTGCCTCAACTCCGTCATACACAATATGAAGCTTGTTTTTCACTCTCCCGTCTTTTAAAGCTTCCTGCACAAGCCGTGCATCGCCCGGATTGTCTTCTATTAAAAGAATTTCAACTAATTTCAGATTTTCCATGATCTGTTCATGTATTAAATTTATACTGGTATTGTAAAGTAAAAAGTAGTCCCTTCGTTTACTATCGATTCAAACCAAATAGTTCCTCCATGCTGCTCAACAATGCGTTTGCAAATTGATAAACCTATGCCCGTTCCAGCGTAATCTTTTGTTGAATGTAAACGCTGAAAAACAACAAAAACCTTGTCGTGGTATTGTTTTTCTATTCCTATTCCGTTATCTGCCACCGAGAACCGGTACATGTTGTTCTGTTTGGTACAAGATATATGTATTTGGGGCAATTCCTTTTTCTTTTGAAATTTAATGGCATTTTCGATAAGATTTTGAAACAGCCGTATCATCTGTGCTTCATCGGCATTAATAACCGGCAGATCATCGTTGGCTACCATGGCAGTATTTTCAGTTATCAATTGATTTAAGTTTGCAACAGCCTGCCCCAGAAGAGCTGAGGCGTCCATCGGCTTAGTTTGTTTTGACTGGTTTTTTATTTTCGAAAATTCCAGTAAATCATTGAGAAGTTTCTGCATGCGGATGGCTCCTCCCACTGCAAATTGAATGTATTCGTTGGCATCCTGGTCTAATTTATCTTTGTATTTACGTTCGAGCAATTGGGTGTAGCTCGAAATCATGCGCAAAGGTTCCTGAAGGTCGTGGTTAGCCGCATACACAAATTGTTCAAGGTCTTTGTTTGAGAGTTCGAGGTTATGCAATGTGCTTTTTAATTTTTCTTCTCCTTGCTTTCGCTCGGTAATGTCGTGAATTGAGCCTACCAGAAATCTATTACCGGATTCATCTATGTAGCGAATCTTCCTTGTGATGATAGTCCTTGTTACATCATTTACAGTAAGCTCCTCTTCCCGTATGTCGGTTATGCCGGTATCGAGGACACTCCGGTCAACCTTAAGGAAGTGATGCCTCTCATTTTCCGGAACGGCTTCTACCAAGGTATTGCCTATCACACTCTCTTCATCAGTACAAAAAATATCAAAGAAGGTGCGATTGGCGAGTGTGATACGATGGTTGTTATCCATAACAAATATGGGGTCGCCAACCTGGTCGAGTATTGTTCGAATGCGTTCCTTCTCTTCAAGCAACTTCACTTCCGCCAGCTTACGCTCAATAATTTCCTTTTGCAGATTTGCATTTGTAATTTCAAGGGCATTTTTTGCTTCGACTGCATCCTCCATCATACTCATGGAGACAATATGTAAAGCTTTTAACTCTTGATTGGTTCTTGCTATATCTTTAGTTTTTTTATTTATTTCCTGATCTAATCTGCTATTGAAAAGCAGCAACTCTTTTTCTTGTT
>CAIRSO010000205.1 GCA_903881215.1 uncultured Bacteroidia bacterium | reverse complement strand
TCTTTCCGAAAAAAATTGGCGATAGGAACTTCATCCTTTTCGCTCCTGAACGATAAGATTAACAAAAAGCCAATCATCCAAAACAGGAATAATTTACTCCTATTTGGCATAGCATCAGATGGTTTAAAAAAATGATTCATTACTAACTGGTGAAAACACTTAATTTTTAACTAGGTTAATAAACTATTCCATTCCTGGATTGTTTCATAATTAAACAAAAAAATGGACCAAAATTTCATTCAAGCTAAAAACACCTTGACCTGCCTGTTTTCCGGTCGGCTAACCACAGAAATCAGTTCCGCTTTAGTTGAAGAATTGACAACCCGGATTGAAGAAGTAAAGAAAGAGGATGTATCCAATGAACCATTTCGAATCATTTTCGATATGGAAGATGTCATTTACCTTTCCTCTTCGTTTTTAAGAGTATGCATGATTGCTGCAAAAAAAGTCGAAAAAAACCTCTTCTCCATCATCAATACAAACCAATTTGTGAAGGACCTGCTCCTTACCTCTGGCATGGAGAACATTGCCATAATTGAATTGAAAAAGCAGGCAGAACAGATTTTTGAGCCATCAAAAGAATTCGCAAACGCAGCCCACATTAATTCTTTTGAGGCTTACAAGGCACTCTATAAAACATCCATCGATGACAATGAAAATTTCTGGAGTGAACAGGCAAAAAGCAATATTGAATGGTTCGAACCATTTACCAATACACTTGAATGGAATCTTCCGTATGCCAAATGGTTTACAGGTGGCAAACTGAATGCATGTTACAACTGTGTTGACAAACATTTACATACAGATTTTGCAAACAAAGCAGCTTTGATCTGGGAGGGAGAGCCTGTCTCGCCCGGCAAATGCGGGGAGGAGCGTACGCTTACCTACAGACAACTCTATTATGAGGTTTCCCGATTTGCAAATGTTTTGAAACGCAATGGGGTAAAAAAAGGAGATCGTGTGATCATTTATATGCCAATGACTCCAGAAGCTGTCATAGCAATGCTGGCCTCAAGCCGGATTGGGGCCATACACTCTGTCATTTTCGGTGGCTTTAGTGCCCAGTCAATCGCAGAAAGGATCAATGATTGTCAGGCTAAAATTGTCATCACCTCCGATGGCGGATACCGGAGAGGCACATTGGTTCCATTGAAGAAAAATGTGGATGACGCACTCAAATTTAGGAATGAGCAGGGTGAGCTGATAGCCTCAATAGTCGAAAAAGTCATCATCCACCGAAGGGCCTTCAACGATATTTCGATGGATGAAGGGCGCGATCTTTGGTGGCATAAGGAGCTTGAGCACGTTGGCAACGATTGTTTACCCGAATCGCTCGACAGCGAAGATGGTTTGTTCATTTTATACACAAGCGGTTCAACAGGCAAGCCCAAGGGAATCTATCACACCATTGCCGGTTTTTTGTTGGAAACCAAGCTTTCTTTCAAGTACATTTTCGACATTAAGAATACGGATATTTTCTGGTGTACTGCCGATATTGGCTGGATTACCGGGCACAGCTATGTGGTATATGGACCATTGGCCAATGGTGCTACGGTCATGCTTTATGAAGGAGCTCCCGATTTTCCTGAGCCTGACCGATTTTGGAAGATCATTGAAAAATATGGTGTCACCATTTTTTATACCGCACCGACAGCCATTCGTGCATTTATGAAATGGGGCGATCAATGGGTAAAAAAACACAACCTCGACTCATTGCGTCTTCTTGGTACAGTTGGTGAGCATATCAACCCCGAGAGATCGGAAGAGCACACG
>CAIRSO010000204.1 GCA_903881215.1 uncultured Bacteroidia bacterium | reverse complement strand
GTTTGGAGTACTTAGAGTTAAGCGATCCAAAGACTGGAGTTCCTAACTTGAAGTACTTAGAGTACTTAGAGTTTGGAGTACTTAGAGTTATGGAATCCAAAGATTGGAGTTCCTAACTTGAAGTACTTAGAGTACTTAGAGTACTTAGAGTTTGGAGTACTTAGAGTTAAGCGATCCAAAGACTGGAGTTCCTAACTTGAAGTACTTAGAGTACTTAGAGTTTGGAGTACTTAGAGTGATGGACTCCAATGATTGGAGTTCCTAACTTTAAGTACTTGAAGTACTCTAAGTATTTTAAGTACTTCATTCTTTGTTTCGGGCAATCTTCAAAAAAACCCCATCCATACTCTCTGCCTTGTACTGATCTTTCAGTGCTGCAGGAGTATCCAGGGCTACGATCTTGCCTTCCGACATGATGGCAACCCGGTCGCAATATTCGGCTTCATCCATGTAGTGCGTTGTCACAAAAATGGTGACACCCTGATGGGCCACTTCATAGATCAGATCCCAGAAAGTTCGACGGGTCAATGGGTCTACGCCTCCGGACGGCTCATCCAGAAAGACCACTGCAGGTTGGTGGAACAGGGCCAGTGAAAAGGCAAGTTTCTGTTTCCATCCCAGAGGCAATCCACCGACAAGCTTATTGCGGCTCTCCTCCAGTTTCAGTTTCTCTAAAAGTTCATCCGTTTTACGAATGCGTTCCTTCCGGGGAATGCCGTATATGCCGGCATAAAGCCTGAAATTTTCATATACAGTCAGATCTTCGTACAAGGAGAATTTTTGTGACATGTAGCCTATGTTTCTTTTGATGGCTTCACGCTGGCGATAACCATCAAACCCTGCCACCCGGAGTGCTCCGGAGGTTGGCTCAAGCAGTCCGCATAGCATCCGGATTGCCGTAGTTTTCCCTGCTCCGTTAGCTCCAAGGAAACCAAAGATCTCGCCCTTGTTTACCTCAAAAGAAATATGATCGACAGCTGTAAATGAGCCGAATTTCTTGACAAGGTCTTTCACCTGAATGATTGGGCCTGTATGTTCTCTATTTTCCTTCATTTCGCATCAGTTCCATAAATACATCTTCAATACCTGCAGAGATTTGCTCCACAAGGATTCCCTGATGCCCATGGCTATTTAGATATTCCATTAAAATCTTGTCATTAACGCTGGCTTTCCCGCTGGAAACGTGTATTGATTCGCCGAACGAGAAAACGGAATCGACTCCTTCAATTTGCTTCAGTAATCCAACGCATTCAAACCTCTGGGCTGTTGTTCCTACTTTTACCCCGAACAGTTTACTGCGATAGCCTGAAATAATGTTTTTTGGCGAATCAACAGATAGGATTTTGCCATTCTGGAAGAGCGCTACCCGATCGCACAATTTGGCTTCATCCATGTATGGCGTTGATACCATGATGGTAATTCCCAGTAGTCGAAGATTGTTAAGCATTTCCCAGAATTCCTTGCGTGATACGGCATCAACACCTGTGGTAGGTTCGTCAAGAATCAACACTTTGGGTGCATGAATAAGGGCACATGAAAGCGCTAGTTTTTGCTTCATACCACCCGACAGCTTACCTGCAGGCCGATTTTTAAACGGCTCAATCTGTCCATAAATATCTTTGATCAGGTGATAATTGGCCTCGACAGTCCCGCCGAAAACAGTGGCAAAGAATTTCAAATTTTCTTCCACTGTCAAGTCGGCATAAAGTGAGAACTTTCCAGGCATGTAGCCCACCATCGTTCTGATTTTGCGAAAGTCGGCCACAACATCCAGTCCATCCATGGTCGCAGTACCTTTATCCGGTAACAATAAAGTAACCAGGATGCGCATGAGGGTTGTTTTACCTGCACCATCCGGACCGATCAGACCAAATAATTCTCCCTTTTCAACCTCGAGAGAAATTCCTTTCAAGGCTTTCTGATCACCATAGCTTTTCTCTAAATTCCCGACTTTAATCATGGTGATGTTAGTCTAGAAACTTGATTTCACCGGGCATGCCGATTTTCAGGACACCATCGTTGACGACCCTAACTTTCACCGCATAGACCAACTTCACACGCTCAACTTTGGTCTGGATAATTTTTGGCGTAAACTCTGCCTCAGAAGAAATCCAGGATACTGTTCCCTCCAGGGCCTTGTTTTTGGTGGCGGTATCGTCGATCAGCACTTTAACTTTTTGTCCGATTTTGAGATGTGGCAGCTGGTCACCGCTCACATACACACGAAGGTTGAGCGAGGAGACATCCGCGATGCGGCAAAGGGATTGCCCCTGACCAACCAGCTCTCCTGCCTTTTTGTATCGTTCCAGAACCAAACCATTGATCGGAGAAATGATCTTGCATCTGCCTATTTTGTCCTGCAATTGTGCAAGCTGAGTATTCACCACCTCTGCTTCAGAGGAGAGAATAAGCTCCTGAGAGCGGGTGCTTTCTTTTTGCTTATCGAGCAATTCGAGGTTTCCGGTCACATCGTCCTTCTGTTTTTGGGTCGCTGCCCCATCCTTTAACATACTGACTACACGTGCCTTATCCACCTCCAGATTTTTCTTCTGTTGCTCTACCACTGCCATTTGCGCCTTAACACTTTGCTTTCTGGCCTGAATGGTCATCAATTGTGATTCCAACTGGGCGATCTGCAGGAGCAGTGGAACGGTATCCACCACTGCAATTCCGGCTCCTTTCGTCAAAGTCATCCCTTCTTCGAAATTACAACTGAGGAGCCGGCCTGCAATTTCTGAAGAGATAAGCTGATCATCCGCTTCAAAATTACCGAATGCATCAGAGGCATCCTTTTTGGTGTTGCAGGAGAGGATAGCCAGACCAAATATCAGGGCTATCAGAATTTTTGATTTAATTGTTCTCATTGTTTGTTATTTAGAATTATTCTAGTTTATTTTGATCTGTTTCTCCGTTTCAAATTTCATCGCGGCGGTCGCCCCCTCTCCTAGTCGCCCAGTCTCCCCGTCTTCCCCTACGGCTTCCCCGCGAGGGTATTGTAATTTGCAACGGCCTGCAGCAACTGCACTTTGTGGCTCTTCCGGTTGATGTTGGCTTGGGTTACGGCATTCAGGTCGACGATATAATCGGCAGAGGTGATGGTGCCATTTTCCAGCTGTGAAGCAGAATGTTTGGCAATATTTTCACGCAAGGCAACCAGTTGCTCATCGATTTTCAGGAGCTGTTCAGCTTTATTGATCGCTTCACCAGATCTGAACAAGGCAATCGAGAGATTCTGGTCAAAGGTGGCCCTTTGATTTCCGATCATCTGTTTTTGAACCTCAAGAATCTCGCGGCTGCGTCCGGTCTGCTTCCAGTCCAGAATGTTCCATGACATTCCCAGTCCAACAAGATAGTAAGGATCAAATGTATTTTTGAGCATGTTAAGTCCGGGCCTTCCGTATCCGGCCTGACCGAAACCAAATAATTTTGGATTCCTCGCTTTCTGGAGTAACAGTGAATTCTGATCAATTTTACTTCCCAGCAGATCAAAATATTTTAATTCAGGTCGGGAGATCGCTTCACTTTTCTTTAAGACACTGGGTTCTGCCAGGGAAGTATTGTTGCTTAATGCCTGATTGGTCAAGATACCTAAGGAACCCATTCCGGCGAGACGTTCTGAATGAATCTCCCCAATCTGTTGGTCGGTGAGTAACCTTTCGGCTTTTAAAATCTCCAGATCCCTGATAGTTACAGTGCCATTTTTATAACCCGACTCCAATACCTTGATTCGCTCATCAAGAACCGACCGTTTCAATTTCAGAATCGATTCGTTTTCGGTCATCAGAAGAATCGCAAAGTAGAGTTGATTGACCTTTTCGTTCAAAGCGTAAAGCTCTACCTCCAAACTCTGCTGATCAGCTGCCAATCCTGATTTTTCGGCCAAACTGCTCGCTTGGGTAGCCCCTCCGTCATAAATAGTTTGCTTTACATCCAGATAGACTTTGTACTGATCTTTGGAAGGAGATGGGATGCTAACTCCCGGGATCGGGATACTCACCTTGGTTACTTCACTCTGGTAGGTCGCCTGACCATTAAGATTAACCTGAGGATTCCAAACCACCCCAAGATTTTTTAATTTGAGATCACTGATCTGCCTATGCCGGATGGAATCCGACAACCGTGGATAATTCTCACGCGCCAATCTGTAACATGTCTCCAAATTGATGGAACTAACCTGACCGTAACCCAAATAAGCCGATAATAAATATACAAGAACCAATGTTCGCTTCATTTTGCTTTTATATAAAAAAGTAGTATTCAAAATCATATTTCCAAATAAATAGTCACAATTATATCAGTCAATGGGCGGACACCGGTTGCCCCTACTTATCCGCACGCTGACTACTTTTCGTTTTGCACTGTTCACCTTACACTATTCACTGTTCACTCTGATCGGACGGCCACGCAGGGCCGGCACTGCGTTCTCATCTTCCCACACTCAGTTCTCAACTCTCAGTTCTCAACTCTCAACTTTTCACGCGCCCAACGCTTGTTTCACAAACTGAGTAATCACAGACCTCCGCTCAAGCAGGAAACGGTCATATTCTATCGGATCATTTTTGAAAAGTTTTCTTTGAAACAAAGGTCTGCCAATATATGGCATCACGATCATTCCGATCAGATTGGCAAAAAGGTGAGGAAAAGTAATGGGTCGAATGTTGCCATTGGATACTTCCCGATTGATCATTCCTTCCACCAATTCGAAATTTAGTCCCCGGTCAGACATAAACCTCGAAAGTTGGTCCGGATCCCTGTT
This sequence comes from uncultured Bacteroidia bacterium, assembly GCA_903881215.1. GTDB lineage: Bacteria > Bacteroidota > Bacteroidia > Bacteroidales > Prolixibacteraceae > CAINVV01. Next base: position 10,920 of record CAIRSO010000204.1, on the reverse strand, counting down.
GATCTCCCTGAACACGAATTGAGGAAGAAAGGGATTTCTTGACATATAGGTATCATACTCGGTAACAAAAGCCTCTATTTTATCCAAAAACGGCTTGTCACTTTTAAAGATAGATATTAATCCGGGTATCAACTGACTAAGAATCCCGTAAAAGACCTCATCGAAAAGTTGATCCTTTGAATGAAAATAATAATGAAGCATGGCTTTGTTTATCCCCGCTTCATCAGCAATCTCCTGCATTCTGGCTCCATCCATCCCTTTGCGCAGGAATATCTGTTTTGCTGCCTGAACGATCTTTTCCTTGGTACTGTCCGAACCCATTGAAAAAACATTTTTGCAAAGTTAACCATTTGGTTAAACTATTTGGTTAATTCTTTTAAAAAAATAAAAAAATTCTACCGCGCCATTATTAGTTGAGTTAATGAACATATAATCTAATCTTAAAGATATCAATGGTTAAAAATTAATTTGTTGCCGTATATTTGAATTTTCAACTTTATGCAATATGGAACATAAAAAGCAGCTCACCGGACTCACTGATACCCAGATTTCTGAAAGCCGAAGAATTCACGGATCAAACCTACTGACTCCTCCAAAGAGAGCTTCGGTCTGGAAGCTTTTTGTAGAAAAATTTGAAGATCCAATTATCCGTATTCTTTTAATTGCTGCCTTCCTTTCACTCGGCATCTCCTTTGTTCACAGAGAATTCGCCGAAACAATCGGCATTTTCTTTGCTATCTTTCTGGCCACAGGAGTCGCCTTTTGGTTTGAATTGGATGCCAACAAAAAATTTGATCTGCTCAACAAGATAAACGATGAGATTTTGGTGAAAGTGATTCGTAACGGCAATGTCTGTGAAGTTCCAAAATCAGCCATTGTCGTTGGAGATCTGGTGCTGCTAGCCACCGGAGATGAAGTTCCGGCTGATGGTCAGCTGATTGAAGCTGTTTCTCTGCAAATTAATGAATCATCACTAACAGGCGAACCGGTCATCAACAAGACCATCCATGAAGAAGATTTCGATGAGGAGGCCACCTATCCTTCCAATATGGTGTATCGGGGTACCTCTGTGGTAGACGGCCATGCGACTACACAAATTTCTGCAGTTGGAGACCTGACAGAATATGGTCAGGTTGCCCGTGAATCAACAAAAATGAGCGGCGAGGAAACTCCTTTAAACAAACAACTTGACGGACTGGCAAAACTAATCGGTGTGATAGGATTTTTGCTGGCCATCCTGACTTTCGTCGTCCTATTTATCAAAGGAATCCATACAGGAGATACACAATATACTTTTATTCAAAAAATCTCGACCACACTTGTCATCCTTGCAATGATGGTTGCCATGGTCAAAGTGTGGATTCCGATCATTTTTGACGGACTGAGCATTATAAAATATAAAATCAGGATCCCGGAGTCTATTGACAACGGAAGCTGGATCAAATGGATGATTACCGGAGTTGCTTTTTTACTTATATCGGCAGGTATTGTCTATCCATTTGGATTAAATCTTTTTCAGCCTGAAGCCTGGGTTTCGCTAGATACAGCTGGCAAAATCTTGTCCTATTTTATGGTCTCGGTTACACTAATTGTCGTTGCAGTTCCAGAAGGACTACCCATGAGTGTAACCTTGAGTCTGGCACTGAGTATGCGCCGCATGCTCCAGTCGAACAATCTTGTCAGGAAGATGCATGCCTGCGAAACCATGGGTGCGACCACTGTCATCTGCACCGATAAAACCGGTACCCTCACACAGAACAAGATGAAGGTTTTCAAGACCAACTTCTTCGAATTGGATAAGCAGACTTTAGCCGATAATGAAACAAGTGATCTTATCAGGATGGCTATTGCAGTAAATTCTACCGCCTATCTCGATTTCACCGATCCGGCAAATGTTAGTTCGATTGGCAATCCGACTGAGGCGGCTTTGCTTTTCTGGCTACATGATCAGGGCTCCAATTATCTGGACATCAGAAATGAGGCGACCATCGTAGAGCAGCTCACTTTTTCGACCGAGCGAAAGTATATGGGGACAATCATCGAAGCAGAAGATGGCAAAAAGATACTTTTTGTCAAAGGTGCACCTGAAATTGTTCTTGGCCTTTGCAAGACGGTTAAGCTTCCGGGCAAAAATATTCCAACAACTGAATACAAAGGGGAAATAGAATCCTTGCTTATTGGCTACCAGAACCAAGCCATGCGGACCCTTGGATTTGCCTATGAGGTGATCGAAGATGACCGTGAACGGATTGTTAATGGGAAGATTGAAACCTCAAACCTTCAGTTCATAGGTATTGCGGCTATCTCTGACCCGGTAAGGGAAGATGTTCCTGCTGCCGTTGCCGAATGTCTCAATGCTGGCATCGATGTGAAAATCGTAACCGGAGACACGCCCGGTACAGCCAGGGAAATCGGCCGACAAATTGGTATTTGGAAAGAGGATTTGGGCAATGAACAACTAATCACAGGTGTCGAATTTGGCGCCCTTTCAGATGAAGAAGCTTCACTGCGTATCCGCAAATTAACGATTATGTGCCGGGCAAGGCCCACAGATAAACAACGTCTGGTGCAATTGTTACAGAGGGCAGGATCAGTGGTAGCAGTTACCGGAGATGGCACCAATGATGCTCCTGCACTTAATTTTGCACATGTTGGACTTTCCATGGGATCAGGTACATCAGTTGCCAAAGAAGCCAGCGATATCACCTTGCTCGACGATTCGTTCAAGAGCATCGCAACAGCAGTAATGTGGGGCAGATCATTGTACCAGAATATTCAGCGTTTTATCCTCTTTCAACTTACGATCAACGTAACAGCCCTCGTGATTGTCCTCCTTGGCTCCATCTTCGGCCAAGAGATGCCACTGACTGTGACTCAGATGCTTTGGGTTAATCTTATCATGGATACATTTGCCGCTGCTGCCCTTGCATCTTTACCCCCCAACAAGAAAGTTATGCAGCATAAACCCCGCAAAAACGAAGCTTTTATCATCACAAGGGAAATGAGAATATTCATCCTATCCGTGGCCGCCATTTTCGTGGCATTTCTCCTGTGGTTGCTATATTATTTTACCGATTCTGCAGGTGAGATTTCACGTGAAAACCTTTCCAGATTCTTTACCATCTTCGTTCTGCTTCAATTCTGGAACCTGTTCAATGCCAAAGCTTTCTCTTCCGGTCATTCCGCTTTTTACGAATTAAACAAAAGTATTGGGTTTATCATCACGGTATTCCTGATTCTGATTGGCCAGGTGCTGATCGTTACTTTTGGAGGAAATGTCTTTCGCACTGTACCACTACCCTTTGCTGAGTGGATGATGATACTCGGAGCTACCTCTGTTGTTCTCTGGATTGGTGAATTCGTGCGACTTTTGGCAAAAATCCGAAATCAAAAATCTAAGATCTAACTTTCTCTGTTCCTGCTTAATTGTCTATATTTGCGGCATGAATTTTAAGGTAAAGCTGATTATTATTTCAATATTCTTGCTGGGAAGTCTGATATCCAATGCCCAAATGACTGATTCGGAAGGGAATCCCAGCTCGCAAAGGTCTGCATCCGGCGGTCGGCAGAATGGGCAAAAAGGAGCGAAAGGGGAAAAGGATTCTGTCGTCTTTAAAATGCGGGAATATCTCCTTCTTGAAGATCTTACGCGTATCTCAGAGATTAAAGTTGATACATCTATCGCTGATTTCCATATCTATCATCCTGCCTATAAAAATTCATTGTCTGTTCAAAACCTTGGCAACATCGGTACTTCATCGCAATCAGGAGATTTTTTTCAACGCCGGACTCCCGGCAGGGATTTCCTTTTTCAAATGAATTATTACGATTTCTCTGCCCTACCGGGAAGCATCAAATTTTACAATGTTACGAAGCCTTTTACCTTGCTTTCGTATGGCCAATGGTTCGCTAACAAGCCAAAGGGAGAGACCATCCTAAAAGTCCTGCATACACAGAATATCAACAAAAATATCAACTTCGGATTCTATTTCAATTCAATAGGCTCTCAAGGGAAATACCTTAACCAGGAGGCCAAAGACCGCAATACCGGTTTTTTCTCAAGTGGCAATTTTGACCGGTATGATTATTGGCTCTCCATCGGAAAGAACAAGTATGAAAATCAGGAAAACGGAGGCTTGCCCAATCCCACAGACATCGAAAATCCGGATATCAAGCCTGAGAACATTACCGTCTGGCTCACAGACGTAAAATCCATCAACTCAAATACCTTTGTGACTCTCACACATCAATTCAAATTGGGAACCTGGAAAGAGATCGAGGATAAAAAGAAGAAGGAGATTTACCAGCAATTTATTCCCCGCGTTGCTTTAACACATGTACTGGATATCCAAAAATCGACTCGTCTTTTTACGGAGGCCGAACCCAATCCATACTATACTTCAAGCACAGACCAGGGAACTATTTATTTCTATGGCAAGGGACATGTGCCATATATCAATGCTACTACCGGTTCGGCCGCTTCACCTGCTACCATGGATAATTCAGGTCAGACATTGGTTTCCAACCGATTCGTTTTAAAATTTATGGAGGCTCCTGACAGGAAGTATACTTTCGGGAAGCAGGCTTTCATCTCAAACGACCTGGTCAACCTCAATTTTCCACAACAGGACCTGGTAGCCGACAGCCTGGGAGTCCTGCATCCTCCGTTAGGACTTACCCAAAGTTACAAGTACTCAAATACCTACATCGGAGGGTCGGCCTACCGAACAGACGGACGTTTCTGGAGCTGGACAGTGTCCGGAAAGTCATACATTCAGGGACGCAATGCTCTTGACTATGAATTAGCAGGTTCCTTAGAAAAACCAATAAGGGCTAAAAAGGATACCTCCTTTGTCCGAATTTTTGCAAAGATGTCAAATGTTACACCCGACTATTTTTACGAGCATTACTATTCCAATCATTACAAATGGGATAACGCTTTTGACAAAACGTATACTTTACGATTGGGTGCCACTTTCGACAAACCCGGTTGGCGACTGAAAGGTGCTTTCAATTACAGCATCATCAATAAATTTGTTTTTTTCAACGAAAAGGCACTGCCTGAACAGGCAAATTCTGAGTTCTCGGTGGCTTCTCTGATGGTAAACAAGGATTTTAAGTTTGGCGGACTAAATATCCGAAACTGGGCACTGCTACAAAAAACTACCACGGATATATACCTTGCAATTCCAGCAGTTAGCCTCAGAAATTCTACCTATTTCGAGGGAATGTATGCCAAAGTTTTGTCGTTCCAGTTGGGTCTGGATACCAGGTACGAAACATCCTATTATGCCGACCAATATGCTCCTGCAACAGGTATGTTCTACCGTCAAAATGTTGATAAGATTGGTGATTATGCCTGGATAGATGCATTTATCAATCTGAAAATCAAAAGGACAGCTTTCTATATTAAATACACCAATCTGGCAACGCAGTCTGTCAAAGGTGGATATTTCACATCTCCTGGCTATCCGGCACCAGTATCGACGCTACTTTTTGGCCTCACCTGGTCATTTTATAACTAAGATTCGTCGAGATATAGGTCAACCAATTCGGCCAGCATCATGGCCGTTGCTCCCCAAATGAAAAAGCCGTCTATTTCGTAGCCTGGCACATTAATGCGGCCTGTTCTGGTGTCCATCTCCCGCTCACAGCGGTTCCCCTGGTTGGCGATATCGTCAAGAGATATAAAAAACACTTCATCAACTTCGGATGAATCGACTGCAATTTCAGGAGCTTTGTTCAACCAGCCTACTACCGGCGTGATTAAAAATTCGCTGATTTGAACATAGACCGTACTTAGCTGACCAAGAATCTCCACTTCCCCACGTACAATACCTATCTCCTCCTGAGCTTCCCGCAAGGCAGTCTGAACAAGATCTGCATCCTCCGACTCTTTCTTCCCGCCCGGGAAAGCAATTTGTCCGGCATGGTTTTTCATGGTAGATGGCCGACGGATCAGACAGAGCTGAATTTGTTGTTTAGAGGGAAAGAGAAGGACCAGAACTGCGCTATCATGATAATTTTTATGTTCGTCGGGTAACACCAGCATTCTGCCCGGTGGAAGCATTTTAACATGCGAAGCACTCCCCGGCAACCTATTTTTCAGCTGCTTTTTAAATCGGAGGCAAAGGATGTCATGATTGAGGTTCAAGGTCGAAAACTAAAGATAATCCATTCAAATTTTACGCCACTCACAGTCAGGCTTCATTATGAATTGCCCGAAGCTATTCGTAATCCATTCGCGATCGGATATCACGAACATTGAGTTGAAGATAAATCTTGTCGCGGTATTGATTTTCGGTAACAGAATAACAAATATCAAAAGGAAGAGATTGCTTAATCATATCGAAATGGGTTGCTAAGGAAAACCCTATTCCCGAAAAGCGGGATGAAGAGCGGTTGGCTTCCATCAAATCCAATTTTACATGATCATTGTTTTTACCGACCAATTTACTCGTTCCATAATCCATCACATCTTCTGTTAGAAACACAGGTGTCATGTTGTGTGGACCGAAAGGTTCAAACTGTTTCAAGAGCCTGATAAATTTTGGAGTGAGATCGGAAAGTGAGATTTTTGCATCCAGGTCAATGGTTTGTTGCATTTGATCCTCAGTGATAGAATCTCTGACCACCTGTTCAAAGCGCCTGGAAAATTCAGCAACATTGTCCAGTTTCATTGAAAGTCCGGCGGCATACATGTGCCCACCATACGATTCCAGCAAATCAGCACACTGGTTAATCGCCTCATACAGATCGAATTCACCGACCGACCGGGCCGATCCGGTAGCGAATCCATTTGATTCAGTTAAAACGACTGTAGGCCTGTAGTAGTGTTCAGTGAGCCGGGAGGCTACGATACCAACCACGCCTTTATGCCAGTCTCGGTTGTAAATCACTGTCGATTTGCGTCCTTCGTAAAACTGACTCTGTGAGATCATTTCAAGTGCTTCCTGTGTGATATCACGATCCAGTGTTTTGCGTATTTCGTTGTAGGCATTGATTTCAATACCCAGCTCTTCCAACTCGGTACTGTCTTCGGCCAGTAATATTTTCACTGACTTTTTCCCGTGCTCGATCCTGCCTGAAGCATTTAACCGAGGGCCAATCTTGAACACAATATCCTGTACCCGAATTTCTCCGATGATACCGGAGTAGGTGATCAGGGTTTTCAATCCGGTAGATGGATTTGAATTCAATTTTTGAAGTCCGAAATAGGCTAATACCCGGTTTTCTCCTGTCAGCGGAACGATATCTGACGCGATACTGACAACGACCAAATCAAGCAAATCATAGGCGATTTCCTGGGGAAGGTCATGCTTGAAACAATAAGCCTGTATCAACTTAAAACCAACTCCACACCCCGAAAGATCTTTGTAGGGATAGGTGCATCCAGGTTGTTTTGGGTCAAGCACAGCCACAGCTTTTGGGATCTCATCATCAGGGTTATGATGGTCGCAGATGATGAAATCGATGCCTAACTCTTTGGCATAGGCAATTTTTTCGACTGCCTTGATACCACAGTCCAGCACAACGATTAGAGAGATGTTTTTTGATAATGCATAATCGATCCCGATGGTTGAAATGCCGTATCCCTCCATGTAGCGATCGGGCACATAATATTCGATTTCTTCTATCCGTTTTGATAAAAACGTGTACATCAAGGCAACTGAGGTCGTGCCATCCACATCGTAATCGCCGTAAACCATCACCTTTTCCTTGTTGTTGATGGCCTTCTCGAGGCGATCAACAGCTTTGTCCATGTCCTTCATTAAAAAAGGGTCATGAAGGTCGGTAAGTTTCGGACGAAAAAAAGATTTGGCTGCTGCAAAAGTTTTAATCCCACGCTGAACCAGAAGATTGGCAATTGCCATATCTACGTTTAGCGCAGCCGAAAGTTGCTTAATATCGTTGATATCAGCTTGTTCCTTCAGTTTCCAATATTTTTGCATCAGTTTTGCTCTCGCCTGGCAGTTTCAATGAATAATTCTCCAAATATACCTTTTTGACCCATAGCGACCAAGATAAAAAAAGGATATCTTTTCTTATCTTTGCGTACGATTTTTTCATGCAAAATAGGATTATTTATTAATGATGAACAATATAGATTTAAGTGAGCAGGAGATAATCCGAAGAAATTCTTTGCAGAAACTCCGCGATTTAGGAATCGATCCCTACCCTGCAAACGAATTCAAAATCAACACTTCAACCAGGCAAATTTTAGAACAATACGACCCCGAAAAAAATAATTTTCAGGATGTTACTATCGCCGGAAGGCTGATGAACCAACGAATTATGGGGAAGGCATCCTTCGCTGAACTTCAGGATGAAAGCGGCAGGATTCAACTGTATGTCAACCGGGACGAAATCTGTCCGGACGAAGACAAAAGTCTCTACAACGAAGTTTTCAAAAAATTGCTGGATATTGGTGACATTATCGGAATCGCCGGATATGTTTTCATCACACAGATGGGCGAAACCTCTGTCCATGTTAAGACACTTACCTTGCTGAGTAAATCCCTCCGGCCACTTCCTGTGGTTAAGGAGAAGGAAGGTGTCTTGTTTGATGCCTTTACGGATCCTGAGCAACGTTACCGTCAGCGGTACCTCGACCTGATAGTCAATCCTCAGGTGAGGGAGGTATTTGTCAAACGTACCCGGATCATCAACAACATGCGGGAGTTCTTCAATGAAAAGGGATACCTTGAGGTGGAAACTCCCATTCTGCAGCCTATCCCGGGAGGAGCTGCTGCCCGTCCATTTACTACCCACCACAACGCATTGAACATTCCACTTTATCTCCGGGTTGCCAATGAACTGTACCTCAAGCGACTAATCGTAGGAGGCTTCGAAGGTGTGTATGAATTTGCCAAAGACTTCAGGAACGAAGGGATGGACCGTACCCACAATCCCGAGTTTACCGTCATGGAAATCTATGTGGCTTACAAGGATTACAATTGGATGATGGAGATGACCGAAGAGATGATAGAACGCATAGCGCTTTCGCTTCATGGCACTACAGTTGTTCCGGTTGGCGACAAGATGATAGATTTCAAGCGTCCGTTCAAAAGAATCACCATGGCCGATTCGATCAAAGAATTTACCGGCATCGATATTCCTGGCATGGATGAAAGTGCTCTTAGGGCAGTCTGCAGGGAAATTGGCGTCGAATTGGACGAAACGATGGGCAAAGGAAAAATAATAGACGAAATATTTGGTGAAAAGTGTGAAGGTAACTACATTCAGCCTACCTTTATTCTGGATTACCCGGTCGAGATGTCACCATTGTGCAAGAAACACCGTGACAATCCTGAACTGACGGAGCGTTTTGAATTAATGGTCAATGGCAAGGAGCTTTGCAATGCCTACTCCGAGTTAAACGATCCGATCGACCAGCTCGAAAGATTTCAGGAGCAGCTGAGGTTATCTGAAAAAGGCGACAATGAAGCCATGTTTATTGACATGGATTTTGTCCGGTCGCTCGAATACGGAATGCCTCCAACCTCAGGCATGGGGATTGGCATCGACCGGTTGGCTATGCTGATGACCAATTCATCCTCTATTCAGGATGTATTGCTTTTCCCTCAGATGAAACCTGAGAAAAAAGCGGAGGAAGATTCGGCCGAGATGTTTGAAGCGCTGGGAATTCCGACCGGTTGGGTAGAAGTACTCCGTAAACTGAACTACAAAAAGACAGCCCAGCTGAAAGAGGTAAAGGCGTCAAAATTGTTCAATGATCTTTGCGGTTACAACAAAAAAAATCAGCTCGGACTCGTAAACCCGGGCATGGATGAGGTGACGAAGTGGTTAAACTAATATTTCACACGAATGACGGAAATCAGTGAAAAGAGCCGCGTTGCAATTATAGGAAGCGGAAGTTGGGCCACTGCGCTTGCAAAATTGATGATGTACAATGTCTCTGAAATAAACTGGTACATCCGTAGTCCGGAAAGCATCGAACTATTCAAAAAATTCAGGCACAATCCCAATTACCTTCGCTCGGTAGAATTCGACGTTTCCAAAATCAACTTCTATAACGATATTAACCAGATCGTTGAGGATTCTGATATTCTCGTTTTTGTAACTCCATCCGCTTTTCTCAAAGACACACTTCGGCACATGACTGCTGAAATCGGCGACAAATTTGTTGTCTCGGCTATCAAAGGAATCATCCCGGATGGGAATCTTTTCGTAGGGGAATTCTTTCACGAATTCTACGACCTTCCTTTCGAACAATTTTGTGTCATTGCCGGACCGTGCCACGCCGAAGAAGTAGCCAGAGATCTTCTCTCCTATCTTACCATTGCCAGTCCGGATGTTAAAAGGGCTCGACAATTTGCTATGTTATTGGAAAGCAATTCGTTGCGTACTCATATTTCGGATGATATCTGGGGAACAGAATATTCGGCTGTCCTTAAAAACATTATGGCCATTGCAGCGGGTATATCACACAGCCTGCGCTACGGCGATAATTTTCAGGCAGTGCTTATGTCTAATGCCATCCAGGAGATCAAACGCTTCGTTGACACCGTCCATCCCATTACCCGCGACATCAAATCATCGGCCTATCTTGGTGACCTTCTCGTAACCGGATACTCGCACTTCTCAAGAAACCGCACCTTTGGCAGTATGATCGGCAAGGGCTATACCGTGCGCTCCGCCATGCTCGAAATGGATATGATCGCTGAAGGATATTACGCGACAAAAAGTATCAAAGAACTCAACGAACAGTACAGGATCAACATGCCAATCACCGATACCGTCTACAACATCATATACGAAAATATCTCCCCTGCGATCGAAATGCGGTTGCTAACCGAGTATCTTCGGTGAAAAGGACTAGGAGACTGGGAGACTGGGAGACTGGGAGACTGGGAGACTGGGAGACTGGGAGACTGGGAGACTGGGAGACTGGGAGAC
>CAIRSO010000203.1 GCA_903881215.1 uncultured Bacteroidia bacterium | reverse complement strand
CTTTTTAAAATATCCATATCCATTAAAGAAATTTCCTTGAGGATAATTAGGTTTACCTGTCAGAACGGTAATCTTATGGCCACGTCTTTGTAAGTCAATTGCCAGGTCATTGATGCGAAAACTTTCCGGCCAAAAATACTGACTAACCAATAATATTTCCATTATTGACTAATATTGGCCTTCATACATTTCCTCATGAGCCCCGACCCATTCAAATTGCTCAATCAGCATTTGCATGTATGAAGGAACCGTATATTCAAATTTTGCCGATCGCAATAAACTTTTATCAAGGGCCTTACAATTATCAGGAATTATTGTCAAAGATGACTTTTCCCAAACCTGCTTAAGAAGGTTGAGTAGTTCAAACTTCGAAATTATTTCACCGTTCGTCAGGTGAATTAAGCCTTTCACATTTTGTTCAATTGCAACATCAATGGCCTTGGCCACTTCCAGTGTTGTAACTCCACTCCACAATGCCTGTGTATACCCCTTTATAGTTCCAGTTTGATTCATAAACCAATGAAATAATCCTTCCCCATCTTTCTTCAATTCCGGACCAATTATCGAGGTGCGAATTGTCAGGTCTCTGTCATTGACTACCTCCCCTAATGCCTTACTCCTGCCATAAACGTCGTTGGCATTAGTGTGGTCATCCTCTGAGTAATTCCCTTTGGCTCCCGAAAAAACACAATCAGTGCTTATATGGATTAGTTTTCCACCATGGTTGAAACATAATTTTGACAATTGATGCGGAAGAAATGAATTCAAATAAATGGCGGAAGAGGGGTCCTTTTGTGAGCCTTTAATAAGAATACCAATACAGTTGATAATAATATCAGGTTTTATTTTATTAATCGTAACCTCAACCTGCTCCTTATTTGTGGCGTCAAGAAGGATGCTATCGGGTCGAAATTTATTGGGGAAAGATGCATTGAACAATTCATATTTATTTACTTCATTCAGATAGGTATAGACAACATGTCCAAGCATACCTGCCGATCCCAATATCAATATTTTTTTCATAATCACTCTTCGCTCTTATGCCAAACTACCCTGTTAACATAATCGGTATATGACAGAATAATCCGCACCACCTTTTTTGAAACATTTTCAGTCAGGTAATCTTTCACAGTATCCGGTCGCCATCTGTATTCTCTGTTTTGACTTGTAACTATCCTGATTGCTTCGATGACCCGCTCCTTTTTCAGTCCACTCATGATCAATGTTCCTTCATCCATGCCTTCCGGCCCCTCATGAGCCTGGCGTATTGTTATCGCAGGAAATCCCAAAATTGATGATTCTTCCGTAATGGTACCACTATCAGAAATAGTACAAAATGCATTTTTTTGCAGGTTGATGTAATCACTAAATCCAAAAGGTTTCAGAAACTTGATCATCCTGTTATCAAAAGAATATTCAATTTCTTCCAATTTTTTTCTCGTTCGGGGATGAGTCGATATAATGACTGGCATTTTAAAGGTTGCAATAATGGCCTCAATCGATTGCAGCAGATTATTGAAATTTTTCGGAGAATCGACATTCTCCTCACGATGTGTACTTAAAATAAAGTAAGCCTCACGTTGCAAATTTTCCCTGGTGAGTACATCTGAAGCATCAATTGATTTTTTATGAAACGACAATACTTCAGCCATTGGAGAGCCTGTTTTTATGATCATTTCAGGTCGAATTCCTTCAGCAATCAGATACCCGCGGGCATGTTCCGACAAAGGCATGTTGATATCGCTTAAGTGATCAACAATCTTGCGATTGATCTCTTCAGGTACGCGTTGGTCAAAACAGCGGTTCCCGGCTTCCATATGAAAAACAGGAATTTTATGGCGCTTTGCAGATATTACAACCAAACAACTGTTGGTGTCTCCATAGACCAAAAGTGCATCAGGGCGCTCCTTTTCAAATAATTCGTCACTTTT
>CAIRSO010000202.1 GCA_903881215.1 uncultured Bacteroidia bacterium | reverse complement strand
CATGCCGGTAGAACTGGTATACTTCCCAGTAAACAAACTCGCCCGATAAGCTGCAGAGACCGGAGTAACAGAGACTGCATTCTTAAAATTCAAGGCTTGTTTTGAGAACTTATCAATATTGGGGGTAATCGCTTTTTTGTTTCCGGAGTAGCCCAATGCATCGGCTCTGAGCTGATCGGCAAAAATAAAAACTAGGTTGGGTTTGGTCTGATTTTGTGCAATAAGGCTACCAACGGTCATTGACAAACTTAACCCTGCGAGAAATTTAATTTTTTGCTGTTTCATATGATTGAGGATAAATGCGAATTCATACTTGAAAGATAGAATATAAAAAGGACTGCCATAAAAAAACACCCCCGGCATTGCTTTTCGAAGCTTCTTCCAGTCCGGTTATGTTTGCAAGCGTCAATTTAGAACCTGCTTTGCATTCCCAACACAACGATTTATTTCCCAATTTGAATTTCTTGTCAGCAACGGTTAAATTACCGTTGGTTATAAAATTCGTTGGTACAATTCCATCTTCAAACGAATAGATTTGGGCATTCACGTAAAAAGCACATCCAATGAATGCCAGAATAAAAAGTATGATGCTTTTTTTCATTTTTATATTTAAACTTTGAGAAATTTGCTTTGACATTCAATTTTTTCTGAGTCAACTTCTGAAAAATAATTATTTTTCCTTATCGTAAAAACCTGTATTCACCGGCAGTACCTTCCATATATAGAATAGCATCATCGTTGCGTACTACTACAGCAGGCAGAAATACTTTTCCATCTTTCATTACCTGCCAGGTACCCGGTAATAAATCGGTGAGTACCATCTTATAAACTTCATTCCCTTTTACGGATAAGCCAAACGAACGATCAATGATCATGAAATTTTTGCTAAAGGAGGTAATTCGGTCGGCAATCTGCACACCCACTACTTTATCGCCATCAATGCGTTTTACTGCATACATGGACTTCTGTGTATTATTGGTAATTTGCATTACATTCAGATAATAATCTTCGGAGGCAGCTTTCTTAGGCGATATTTCTACCCGCCATTCGCCACGTTCATTTGCCTCATCTTGTCCCGGTTTCATCTCGAAGGTATAATTTGTTCCAAAAACCCAGAACTCTTTGCCCTTTCCTCCCACCGGTTGAATATCAGCATTTGCCAGATCGGGGAGCAACACGGTATTCACCAACATACCACTATCATCGTTTTTAGTTCGTTTGATGGTGATTTGGTTGCCGGCTATTTCGGGCTGTTCGATGCTGTGCAACAACCAAAACTTTTTGAAATCGGGATTTGAAGCAACCACTTTGTCAAACACAATGAGTGCCGCCGGTATATTTGCATCCTTGAGATTGAGGAACACAAACGAACGCTTCACCTCCTTTACTTTTGCAGAATAGGCTTCCGTGATATCGCCTTTCAGGTAAGAATAATCAGGTGACTGAGTACCGGGTCCAAAACCATTGGCCAAAATCGTTCCTGTCTTGAAGTTGCTGTTCAGATATTCATTCAGGTCTTTGGCCGGTCCCCACTTATTGCCAGGTAATCGTTGTCCGCCATCGTTCCCGACAAAATCGGTTTTATTAGCACCACCGTAGTTGGCAGAAGGGAAAATCTCTTTGGGATCGTATACCAGGAGACTGTTGTGAGAAATGGTACGTTTCGCATAATTCTTCACATGGGCACTGTTGTATCCTCCCGGAGCATTTCCTTCGTAAGCTCCGGCATCAATGGCTAAAGGTCCTTTGTAATAAATCTGAAATGCACCTCCATCATGATGCTGATGATTGAGAAAATGATATTCATTAATTTTCATCTCGGCAATCACGCTTTCTGCCCCCCAACCGGTACGGGCAATCATCCAACCGTAAGGTGAGCCAGAATAACGGGTCAACGGTAAATCATCCGGTTTTCGACGTGCCAGATCGGTATCGCGCCACAGAAAATCGAACAATTTACACTGGTTTTCAATTTTTGAATTATTCAAAAATTCGTTGTTCAGGTATTCGTCTTTGTAATAACTGCCGGCAAGTAGCGAAGGTAAGGCGAATGATTTATAATCTTTCCGACTGAAATTTAAATCACCACCTGCAAGTATTTGACCATCAGGCCTGCGTTTATACATCATATCGTACAATACAAACTGTTGCGACGGGTTATACACATACCCAGCTCCCATGCGATCCAATATCCAAAGAGCAAAAAGATCATTCGAAAAACGCACATTCAAATACGACATACCCTGATGGTAACCGTGAGAAGGGTAAAACCAGTTGCGAAAAGGCAAAATCTCTTTGAAAAACCGACCAGCGGTAAGGTTATACATTTCGGGGAACTCATCATATATTGCAATAGAGGCAGACAACAGATCACGCATAATCATCCATTCGCAAGCATGACCAATTGTTGAATAATCTTTGACCGGAGGATATCCACACTCGAGCATTTTAGCCAGACGTACAAAGGCATTTACAAAACGAGTCTTCTCAGCCGGTTTCAACTGATCGTAACACCAATCGTACACAACAGCACCGGTAACCATTAATCTGCCAATTCCCCTTGATATATCTTGTATTTCAGGGTATTTAGCTTTTTCGAGTGTATCTATAATCATACCAATAGCCTCTCTTCCTGTTTTTTTATCTTTTGAAATGAGGTAGTCCATAGCTTTTAGTTCGGCACGGGTGAGAAGACCTTTCGAATCAAAATAGTAACGCCAATCTTTCGTTGCCGGAATTTCGTTGGGCTTACGATCCGCCTTCATTATATTCAACTCTTCCCAAACTTTCGCTAACTCCGGATCCTTCATTCGGACCGGCAACTCAGCCACTTGTTTTGAGCGAAGGTAAAGTCGCGGATGCTCTTTTGGAGGAATTGGCATGGATATGCCATTCACCTCTTTCCAGACCAAATCTGACTGTGACTG
>CAIRSO010000201.1 GCA_903881215.1 uncultured Bacteroidia bacterium | reverse complement strand
TGCTTTAGTCGGAGAATATTGCAAGTATACTGAGGACAAAAAAGGCAGTAATTACACTTATAATCATAAGATCAAGTGTTTACGGACATTTTTCAATTATTTAATTAAGAAGAAAGAATATAATATTAAAAATGTATGGGAGGGTGTTACACTAAAATCAGAAATGCCAACAAACATCAGTATTAGTTATCAAGACTTTTGCGATTTAATAACGGTAGTTACAAAAGATGGCTCATCAGTTAAAATTGGGAAAACAAGAAGGATCATGCATAAGTATTGGCTAACGGATGTTATACAACTAAAGGCATATACAGGAAGACGCAATCAAGAGCTCTTCGCAATGAAATGGAACATGGTGAAATATGAAGATGATAAACCGCTTTATATTGAAAGTCCAAACGTGAAGGTTAATCGGTTACAAAATAACTTTGAGGAGAAAGATTATCAATTTGCATATATTCCTGTTGGAACAGAACTCCTAGGATTACTTAATAAGCTTAATCTAAATGAAAATAAAGATAGTGATAAGTTCATTATTGCTCCCGAGATAGTAAATAGAGAAACACTAGAGGATCAGGCTAGTAAGTGTTTTACATTCTACGCAAAGAAACTCGGTAGACCCTACTCTTTAAGATTAAAGTATTTACGTCAAACATATATTACAAGCGAAGCACTGTATTTCAATGATAATGGTATGTCAATGCAGCATAGTAAATACGAAACCACATCAAAACATTACATAGACAAGAAAAAGATTGCAAGAAAAATGGTTGAGCTTGACTTTCGTGTTTTTCTGGAGGGTCGGGAAAAGACTCTCCAGAAAGACTCTCCAGAAATGAAAAAAGACCTTGCATCGCTGCAAAGTCTTGATAATCAAAGTGATAAAAGTGGAGAATATCGGAATCGAACCGATGACCTTTTGACTGCCAGTCAAACGCTCTAGCCAACTGAGCTAATCCCCCTTTCGAGGCGACAAATATATGAATATTTTTAATCCACAACGCTTTAACCCAAAACGAAATTCTGTCTTTTATGCCCAAAATCTGGCAGTTTTTTGGAATTTGCCAGATTTTTGCAAGATAATAACTAAAAGTGCTAAAAAGTTTAAAGCATTCTCTGACTATATCGTAGCCGATGCATATTTTTCCGAGAGGCCAATTGTTAAAGCAGGTGAAAAAATTGGCAATTAAAATTTACTGAAGTATTGCAATTTAATTGATTCGTAAGTAAATTTGTTATAGAATTAACTAAAATAGGAGGGCATTTCTCATGGAAAAAAAGATTATCCCATCTATACACCAAACACTTCCCAAGTCTCTTACAGGTATTCAGGGTTTAGATGAAATAACTTTTGGCGGATTGCCAAAAGGGAGACCTACGCTTATTTGCGGTAATGCCGGTTGCGGAAAGACACTGCTGGCTATGGAATTTCTTGTCCGTGGTGCAACGGTGTACAACGAACCCGGTGTTTTTATGGCTTTCGAGGAAACAATAGAAGAACTTGCTACCAACGTCACTTCGCTCGGGTTTGATCTGAACGAATTGATTGCACAAAAGAAACTTTTCATCGATCATGTTCATATCGAGCGAAGTGAGATCGAAGTTACCGGAGAATATGATCTCGAAGGATTATTCGTCCGGCTCAATTACGCGATTGAAAGTGTTGGCGCTAAGCGCGTCGTTCTGGACACCATTGAATCGCTTTTTTCGGGACTATCCAATTCAAATTTGCTGCGGGCCGAACTACGGCGCCTATTTCGCTGGCTGAAGGAAAAAGGTGTGACAGCCATCATAACCGGCGAAAGCGGTGATAAAACATTTACCCGGCAGGGATTGGAGGAGTATGTTTCTGATTGCGTCATTG
>CAIRSO010000200.1 GCA_903881215.1 uncultured Bacteroidia bacterium | reverse complement strand
TGATGGGGATGAGATGACCAGAATTATCTGGAAACTGATCAGGGAGCAACTGATTCTCCCGTTTTTGGATATTGACATTAAATATTATGATTTGGGTATAGAGTACCGCGATGAAACCAATGATCAGGTAACTGTTGATGCTGCCAATGCTATTAAAAAATACAAAGTCGGTATTAAATGCGCCACCATAACTCCTGATGAAGCCCGCGTGAAGGAATTTGGTCTCAAAAAGATGTGGAAATCACCCAATGGTACGATCCGGAACATCCTGGATGGCACTATATTCAGAGAGCCAATTGTCGTTGATAATGTTCCACGCCTTGTTCCACAATGGACAGCCCCAATCATGATTGGTCGTCATGCCTTTGGAGACCAATACCGGGCTACAGACATTGTTGTGGATCGTCCTGGAAAGCTGACCCTTTGCTTTAAAGCCGACGATGGTAGTGAGCAGGAGATACATGATGTTTACCATTTTGATGGTCCGGGTGTTGCCCTCGCCATGTACAATACGGAAGAATCCATTCGTGGATTTGCACACAGTTGCTTCAAAATGGCATTGACCAAAAAATGGCCTTTGTACCTTTCAACGAAGAATACCATTTTGAAAAAATATGATGGATTTTTCAAAGATATCTTTGAGGAAATCTTTCTGAAAGATTACAAAGCTGAATTCGACAAAAATGGTATCACTTACGAACATCGTCTGATTGACGATATGGTGGCATCCGCATTGAAATGGAATGGAAATTTCATTTGGGCATGTAAAAATTATGATGGCGATGTTCAGTCAGATACTGTCGCTCAAGGTTTTGGCTCCTTAGGGTTAATGACCTCAGTATTGTTAACACCTGATGGAGGAACGATGGAATCGGAAGCTGCTCATGGTACTGTAACCCGTCACTACCGTGAATACCAGAAAGGACGGCCAACTTCAACCAATCCAATCGCTTCCATCTTTGCATGGACCCGCGGACTTGATTTCAGGGGAAAACTGGACGGAAATCAACCTCTGAGAGATTTTGCTGCATTACTTGAAAAAGTATGCATAGATACAGTTGAGTCGGGCAAGATGACTAAAGACCTTGCGCTTTCAATCTATGGAGATAAACTGACAAGCGACAACTATCTTACGACAGAGAAATTCATGGATGCTTTGGCTGAAGAGCTAAACGTCCGGATGAAGTGACTAAAGTGACTAAAGTGAACTAAAGTGACTAAAGTGAACTAAAGTGAACTAAAGTGACTAAAGTGAATTAAAGTGAATTAAAGTGAATTAACGAGAGTACAAATTATTAATACGTTAAGTTATGATAAAGAAAAACATAGAAGTTGCATTAAATCAACAGATTAATGCTGAATTTCATTCTGCATACCTTTATTTGTCCATGTCATCTTACCTCCAGTCGATTGGAATGGCGGGATGTGCAAACTGGATGAAAGTGCAGTACCAGGAAGAGTTAGCTCATGCTACTCATTTTTTTGAATATGTATTGGAAAGAGGAGGACGTGTAAAATTGTCTCCTATCGGAAAGGTTGAAGTGGATTTTAAAAACGTACTTCATGTCTTCGAAGAGACTCTGAGTCATGAAGTTACGGTCTCAGGACTGATCAACAACCTGATGGACATAGCCATTAAAGAGAGTGACCATGCAACCAAAAGTTTTTTGCAATGGTTTGTAGATGAACAAGTTGAGGAAGAATCAAATGTAGAACAAATACTCCAAAACTTAAGGCTTATCAACGGTGAAGGACAGGGATTGCTGATGATGGACCGCGAAATGCAGACAAGGGTATTTGTAAATCCATTTCCAGCCAAGGCATAGAAGATCCGGCTTCCGGAGCAAGATCGTTCGTTGCAACATTTCAATTACCTTTGTGGGTGCATTGAAATAAATCAATTTAGAATCACATCATACCATTGATATGTCAATTTTTGGAAATTTATTAAAAGGTCTTCTTGGGAACAAATCAGACAGGGATATCAAGGAAGTTATGCCTGTAATTGCTCTCATAAAGGAAGAATATAGCAGGATTACCGGTTTTAGCAATGACGAATTACGTTCTGAATCGCTCAGATTAAAAAAATTGGTTGCTGATTTTATTAAAGCAGAGG
>CAIRSO010000199.1 GCA_903881215.1 uncultured Bacteroidia bacterium | reverse complement strand
TTACACAGAGAGAAAAGTTTGTTTAAAGTGTTTATTGAGTCTAAACTGTTTGAAAGTTCAAGTCCGGAACCCTTCAAACTTCATGAACAATTTTAACAATTAGTAATTATCCTCAGTGTAACTCTGTGCTTCTCTGTGTAACTCTGTGTAATAAGTTATTGATTTCAATGCGTGACTCAGCGCAAAGTTAAAATTCACCTATTTTAAACTAAATTTGCCACCTAATTATATACAATGGTTTTTAAAGAGGAAATTCTGCGTCGCAGAACGTTTGGTATTGTGAGTCACCCTGATGCCGGGAAAACAACATTAACTGAGAAATTACTGCTTTTTGGTGGAGCAATCCACGTTGCCGGAGCCGTCAAAAGCAACAAAATAAAAAAAGGGGCAACCTCCGACTTTATGGAAATTGAGCGCCAGAGAGGTATCTCGGTAGCTACTTCTGTGATGGGTTTTGAATACAGCGGGTATAAGATCAACATTTTGGATACTCCTGGTCACCAGGATTTTCAGGAAGACACTTTTCGCACGCTTACTGCGGTCGACAGTGTAATCATAGTCATTGATGCTGCCAAAGGGGTGGAGCCACAAACTGAGAAACTGATGAATGTTTGCAGGATGCGCAAAACCCCGGTTATCGTCTTTATCAATAAGATGGACCGACCTTCCGGGGATACTTTCGACTTATTGGACGACATCGAAAGACAGCTGATGATCAAAGTCAGGCCATTGAGTTGGCCCATCAACAACGGGCCCGAATTCAAGGGAGTCTACAATATTTATGATAGCAGCCTCAGTCTTTTCAATCCCAGTATTACGGACATTGAAAAAGGAATCAATTTTGAGAATCTAAATGACCCGGAACTGGACAAATTGATTGGCAATGATGCTACCGTACTTCGCGACGATCTGGAGATGGTGGAAGGGATTTATCCGGAATTTGACCATGCAGCTTATCTGGCAGGAGAGCTGGCTCCGGTTTTCTTTGGCAGTGCGCTGTATAATTTTGGCGTCAGGGAGTTGCTGGATACCTTCGTAAAGCTGGCACCTTCTCCCCGTCCGAAGAAATCAGAAGAGCGATTGGTGCATCCTGAAGAAGAAACATTTACCGGATTCGTCTTTAAGATACATGCTAACATTGACCCCAATCACCGGAGCCGAATAGCTTTTGTTAAAATCTGTTCCGGAATGTTCGAGCGAAATAAAAATTACAGGCACATCCGTCTGGAAAAAAACTTCAAGTATTCCAGTCCGACGGCCTTCATGGCTGATAAAAAAGAGGTGATCGAGAACGCCTTTCCGGGCGATATCATCGGATTACCCGATACCGGCAATTTTGTAATCGGAGATACGGTAACAGAGGGCGAAATCCTCCATTACAAAGGCATTCCTTCCTTTTCGCCAGAGATCTTTCGCTACATCGAAAACGCTGACCCAATGCGCTCCAAGCAATTGGCCAAAGGAGTGGATCAATTGATGGATGAAGGTGTTGCACAGCTGTTCACAAGTCAGTTGAATGGGCGAAAGATCATTGGAACAGTCGGGGCACTTCAGTTTGAAGTAATAGAATACCGGCTTGAGCATGAATACTCTGCCAAGTGCCGTTGGGAATCGATTTCCCTTTACAAAGCCTGCTGGATTCAGAGTGAAGAAAAAACAGTACTGGACGATTTCAAAAAGCGGAAGTACAACAAAATGGCCCTGGACAAACAAGGCAGGGACGTGTTTTTGGCCGACTCTGCCTTCATTCTCGACATGGCGCAGCGGGATTTTCCAAAGATTAAATTTCATTTTACTTCAGAATTCTGAGAGAGTAAAAATTACACGGAGTTACACAGAGAAAACGAAGAGTTACACAGAGAAAAGCAGAGAATTATATCTTTCGATACTTACCATTATTTCGGCTAAACTATTTGCTATGAGACAATTTACTATAACACTGCTGTTTTTCCTTCTTATATTTCCTGCATTTACCCAAACCCGGGAGAGTGCCATCAACAGTTCTGAGGAGGTAATTTATGGGCGGAAAAATGGAATGGCGTTAACTATGGTTGTGTTAACCCCAAAAGCAAAATCCAATAACAGGGGTATTATTCTTGCAATCAGTGCCGGACTTCGCTCTTCCATTGAAATGGCCAACGAGTGGTCTGGAACAATAGCTCTCCCCTATCTTTTGAAAGGCTACACAGTGTTTGAGGTTTGTCATGGTGCCACACCGAAGTACAATAATTTGGAAATTCTGGAAGACATGCATCGCTCGGTACGTTTTATCCGCTATCATGCAGCAAAATACAATATTGATCCGAACAAACTGGGTATCACAGGTGCTTCATCGGGTGGTTTTATATCTCTTTCGATGGGAACAACCGGGCAGGAAGCTGATCTGAACGCCAAAGATCCTGTTGACAGGGTTCCGGGGAATGTTCAGGCTGTGGCTTGCTTTTTTCCTCCTACCGATTATCTGAATTTTGGGTTGCCGGGGAAAGTATCCATGGGTACGGATCTGCTGTCGGACTACAAATCTGCATTCGAATTTAAAACCTGGAACAAAGAAACCAAACGATTTGACCTGATCACTGATCACGATAAATTGATGGAAATCGGCCGGAAGATCTCTCCAATCTACCATGTTTCTGCCCAATCAGCACCTACCTTGATTGCCCATGGTGACATGGATGAACTGATTCCACTGCAGCAATCCCAAATTTTTATACAGAAATTAAAAGAGTTCAATGTA
>CAIRSO010000198.1 GCA_903881215.1 uncultured Bacteroidia bacterium | reverse complement strand
TAATATTAAAAATCGTCAAAAACTCTGTTGAGTTTCCCATTTCTGATTTGGTTTTTTTGTTCATATTTTGGGTGATTGAAACAATTAAAGGAATTGTGAAACAGATATGATTGTTTTATCTGTCACAAAGGTAAAGTTATACTTTTTCCAATTCTGAGGTTATGAATAATGCAGATTATCAATGACAGGTATTGTCAGGAAGCGATACGGGTTTTCTGTATTCAAATTCCCCAACCTACTATTCTATATTTTTTAGAAGTGCTTTTAAACTGTCAATGGATACCGGTGGATTCTGCTTATGTAACATCGCATGACAATTAGGGCATACCGGACGCAAATCCTTTATGGGGTTAACCTGATAAGTTTTACCCACTGTCGCAATCTGTGTCAGGTGGTGAACATGGATAAAGTTTTTCCCAAGTTCTCCATAATGCTTTTCAAAGTTAAAATCGCACACCGTACATGAATACCCATAATGCATGATGCAGGATGCTCGTGCGAATGGATTTCTTTCGTATCTCGTCTGTATTACCTGATTAGCTGCACCTTCTGAAAATTCTCCGTGTTCGGCCGGGGCAAAAGGAATGTATCGAATGTTTTGAGTTGTCAGAAAGTCGAACCAAACCGATTCAAGTTCATCGACAAGTTCCGGTCTAATTGAAATTCCTGATGCTTGCGGTGTCCAATTCTGCAACGAAAGTTTTCCCTGTTTTAATATTTCCAATGTTAAAATTGGGTCTTTTTCGGCATTAAGCAAAACATCAAAATCCAGCATAACTCTCATTCTTGGCACTGCCTTAGGTTCACCACTCCTAAATTCTGAAAAAGACGGACCGGAAATTATTGTTCCGGAAGCAATTATCCCTTTAGGAGATTTACCAACCCTTACTAAAAACGCTCTATCTCCTGGTCTAACCTTTTTGTAGCTGCTACAACTCCATGTTTCTTTAACAGAGCCAGTTTTTTGAAGTTCTTCAATGTCCGGTTCCAAATCCGTCCATTTCCAAACAGTGGGATTCCAAGCGAACAGATAAGTATTCATCAGGATATTTCTGTTTAACACCATTAAAGATAGATCATTTTGGCCAATCAAATCCAGGCAATGGGAATGCCCAAGTCGGCTCTTGTTATTACCACTATAAGCCAGGTCAAATTGCCTAAGTTGATATTTGGAGGGAAAAACATTAAGGAGTTTTAGGTCTTTTAATTTCTTCCGCTGCGACCAATTTTCTTTGTTGCCTGACATTCAGAGCATCTCACAATTTGACCATTTGGCAGAAATAGCAATATTTTCACTCAAAGTTTGGAATTGCTGTTGTATGGAGTGCGAAGACCGGAAAGCGGAGTTCTCCTTGAATTACGGGGGATAGGGGACAATAGGTCCAGGAACATCATGGATTTTTTCGCCGGCAGCGAATGAAAATTCAAAAACCATGTTGGAATGTGCGAACTCTTGAACTTTCCGACAATTCATCCTTTCATATAGGATTATTATTCAACTATTTAGGTTTGTATTGCAATTCTCTTTTGAAATTCCGGCCAATTACATCTCGTTAGTAAATAATCAGCGAGATCAACACCTGCTTTTTTTTCTTCTTCCTGGATACCTGGTGCATCTTCAAGTATCCGGCTGATAGACCAGTTGCCATTTAGGTGCTTTTGCAAATTAGTGGCTTGCTCTTGCCAAAGTCTATATGTGCTGCCATCCGATGAAAGGTCAGGAAATAGATGAACAGTTCTGCCTCCTATTGCCTTTAACCGTTGTGAAGACAAGAGTCCTCGGCTACCAATAGCCAACCAAATAAAGTGGGGAATATAGATATGTCCAACCAACGCAGTCTTGTATCCTTCGCATAAGGCTATTGGTTTTGTGATCGGTTCATTTTTTAGTTGTGGTAATCCAAAGGGGCAAGGTATCTTGTTTCCTGTGGTGGTTCTATAAGATGTCAACCATTCAGGATATTTTTGACCTTTGGCTTTTAAATTCCGTTCAATTACCATATATACCGGTCTTGTATGACGATCCGGCGTTTTTAGCGTTGATACGGTCAGGCTGTCTGAATTGTAAAGGACAACCTGGCCCCCACGAATATCACCATGCTCATCAATGAGCCAAAATATGTTGGAACCTCCCTGGCTCCAATATAAGGGATCAACAGTGTGGAAATGAAAGTGGAAGTCGGTGTAACCAATAGCAAACCTCTTGAACGCCTCAATGATTACCTCCTCCGGTATGTTGGCTTGTTTATTGTTAATAAGACCCTTAAATAGCGATGAATTGGCCCGAACAGTCTTAATGTCAGGGAGATTTATGGTCTGCTCAAAATATTGACTTGGGATAAC
>CAIRSO010000197.1 GCA_903881215.1 uncultured Bacteroidia bacterium | reverse complement strand
AATATTTTCATACTTTTCATCAATATATCATATTTTATGTCAATTGTCATATCTACATATGGCGTATAAATTTTGAATTCGCATATAAGGTATCAATTTACTGAAAGGGGAAAGAAGTTATTTAGCTGAGTTGGCAAGCGATCTGTTATGAAAGTCGCGTTTGGCACACTTGGCTGTAAGCTGAATTTTTCGGAGACCTCCACCATAGCTCGTTCCTTTCTGGATCTGGGATACCAACGGGTTGATTTCAAGGAAATTGCTGATGTATATGTGATCAATACATGTTCAGTTACAGATTCGGCCGATAAAAAAAGCCGCTCATTAATCAGACAGGCAACACGCCAAAATCCTGCGGCATTTGTTGTGGTGATCGGTTGTTATGCTCAGCTTAAGGCAGAAGAGGCAGCTTCCATTGAGGGAGTCGATTTAATTCTGGGAGCAAATGACAAGTTTAACATCACCAAATTTCTGGTAAACCTAGAGAAACATCCTCATGGTGAAGTACATGACTGCTCCTTTAATGAAATAGTAGATTTTCAACCTTCCTCCTCCTATGGTGACAGAACCCGGAGCTTTTTAAAAGTCCAGGATGGTTGCAACTATTTCTGCACCTATTGCACCATTCCACTTGCCAGGGGTAAAAGTAGGAATCCGCCCATTGGAGACCTTGTTCTCGAAGCCAGAAGATTGGCTGATCAAGGTATAAAAGAGATCAATCTTACAGGTGTAAATATAGGAGATTTCGGTAAAAGCACCGGGGAATCATTTCTTGAGCTCTTGAAAGCCCTTGATCATATCGAGGAGATAGCGAGAATCCGAATGGGATCTGTTGAACCAAACCTGCTGAGCGATGAAATAATTGCCTTTGTTGCAAATTCCCAAAGAATCGCATCCCATTTTCATATCCCATTGCAGTCAGGAACCAATGAAGTACTGGCCCTTATGAAAAGGCGCTACAGTATTGAACTTTTCCAGGAGCGCGTTGATGCCATCCGAAAGCAAATTCCCCATGCTTTTATTGGCGTTGATGTAATAGCAGGGATGAACGGGGAAACAAATGAACTTTTCGAAAACGCATACCATTTTATTGATAAACTGGATGTGTCGCAACTGCATGCCTTTCCTTATTCTGAACGTGCCAATACCAAAGCGCTTTCAATTACAGGTGTTGTATCTATTTCGGAACGAAAATTCAGAACACAACAATTGATTCAGTTATCCACAAAGAAACTTCAAAGGTTCTATTTGAACAATCTGGGCAGAACAGCGACAGTGTTGTTCGAAAACCAGTCTCAGAAAAAATTATCAGGAGGCTGGACCGAAAATTACATCAGAGTTGAAGTTCCATACCAGGCCGATTTACTGAACTGCACCAGATTGGTCAAGTTAAAGGAAATCAATGAAAATGGACACGTCACAGGAGATATCCTGTCCGAATAGCCTTGCACCAGACAGGGATAATCACTACTTTTGAGTAAAAAAATATGGATTTGCAAAAGGTCTGTCAGGAGGTCATAGAAATAGCCAAAAGTGCAGGTGCATTTATTGCCGGCGAACGATCAAATTTTGATCTCAAGCTTGTTGAATTAAAAGGGAAAGCCAACTTTGTATCTTATGTCGACAAGAAAGCTGAAGAACTTATTGTTGAAAGACTCAGAAAACTACTGCCCGATTCCGGATTTATCACAGAAGAAGGGACCGCTTTTGATTCGGGAGAAAAATACCGTTGGGTGATTGATCCTCTGGATGGAACAACCAATTTTATTCATGGAGCTCCTCCTTATGCGGTTAGTATTGGTTTAATGGAGTTTGAAGAAATTATCCTTGGTGTGGTCTATGAAATCACAAAGGATGAATGCTTTTATGCCTGGAAGGGAAGCAAGGCGATGCTAAACGGGAAAGAGATCCATGTTTCTGAAGCCGCTACCACAAGTGAGGCCCTAATCGTTACCGGATTTCCATATGGGGAAGTAAAAAATGCTGATGAATTCCTTGAAGCTATCCATTTTTTTATGTCCAATTCTCATGGAATAAGGCGATTAGGTTCTGCTGCAACCGATTTATCCTATGTTGCTGCAGGCAGATTCGAAGCATTTTGGGAAAAAGGACTTAGTCCGTGGGATATTGCAGCCGGTGCCATCATTTTGAAACAAGCCGGTGGCAAGATAACTGATTTCGCAGGGAAGGAAAATTTTCTTTTCAGTGGTGAAATCGTTGCTACCAATAACAATTATTACAATGAATTTCAAGCTATCATTGAGCGAATCTATTGTAAGTAAGAATGAATAAAAAGGCAAATTTCGGTTACTACCTTTTAAGATCATATACATGGATGGTCCAGCTTTTTCCACTAAGAGTCAATTACATTTTCTCTAGTTTTTTATTTGTCCTTGTCTATTATATTTTTAGATACCGCAGAGATGTGGTATCAACTAACCTAATGAATTCCTTTCCGGAAAAATCATCAGATGAAATTGTTCAAATAGCAGAAAAGTTTTACCGTTTCTTTTGCGATAGTTTGATCGAAACGTTTTATTATGACAGGATTTCTGAAGAAGAGATCAAAAAGCGACATTCAGTCCTTAACATAGAACTGTTAGAAAAGTATTTAGCCGAAGGCAGACTTGTTATTCTCGCTTTTGGTCATTACAACAATTGGGAATGGAATTGCAGCCTTAACCTGCATTCAAAATACAGCGGCAACGTCATCTATAAGAAACTGACGATCAAGAGTTTTGATCATTTTTATTATCGTATGAGAGCACAGTTTGGAATTCGGCCCATCGAAAGATCAGATTCCTATAGGCAGCTGATTACAGACCTTCGTGACAATAAATCATCGGCTACGGCATTTCTGATGGACCAGACTCCGAGAAAGCATGAGATTCAATATTGGACAACTTTTCTGAATCAGGAAACAGCAATTTTGACCGGCACTGAAAAGATTTCCAGAAAACTAGACGCTGCTGTAATATTCTGCAACGTCCGAAAATTAAAAAGGGGGTACAACAGACTGGAATTCACATTGATTGCAGAACATGCAAAAGATACTGCACCTTTTGAAATAACCGAAAAAGCCACCCGGCTGATTGAAGCAATGATCGTTGAATGTCCTGAATATTGGCTCTGGACGCACAAAAGGTGGAAACATAAGCGGGAAGAAGGATAAAGGATAAAGGATAAAGGATAAAGGTAAAAGTGAGGAAGCATTTGTGGTTAAACCAAGGAATAAATGGGATTAGAGAAAAAATAACAATGAGCAGCAATAAGAAAATTTCCATTGTAATTCTGAACTGGAACGGCAGCGGTTTCCTGAAAAGATTTTTGCCTTCAGTGATCTCCTTTTCGCAAGGGAATGTAGAAATTGTGGTAGCGGATAATGGTTCAACTGACGACAGTGCCAAAACTATTTCAACGCATTTTCCTAAAGTTACCTACATTCAACTGGATAAAAATTATGGATTTGCTGAAGGGTACAACAAGGCTTTGGAACATCTTCAGTCTGACTACTTTCTATTGCTAAATTCAGATGTGGAAGTAACTACAGGATGGCTTGATCCATTATTGGAACTAATGGAATTAAATCCGGTTGTTGGGATATGTCAGCCTAAGATTCTGAGCCTGGATCGTCCGCATGAATTTGAATATGCCGGTGCAGCAGGAGGATTTATTGACCGTTTTGGCTATCCGTATTGTAGGGGAAGAATTTTACAGGAAATAGAACAGGATCACGGCCAATATGATAACTCAACTCCAATTTCTTGGGCTTCAGGCGCTTGCATGATGGTAAGATCCCAGGTATGGAAATCATGTCAAGGTTTTGATTCAGACTTCTGGGCCCACATGGAGGAGATTGATTTATGTTGGAGGGCTCAACATTTGGGTTACAGTGTTTATGTTTGTCCCGCATCGGTGGTTTATCACTTGGGCGGAGGCACTTTACCTTACAATAATCCATTGAAAATTCATCTTAATTTCAGAAATAATCTCCTTTTGCTATTCAAAAACCTACCGGGAAAACAACTTGCATCCAAACTTTTAGTCAGGATGGTCCTCGATGGTGTTGCTGCTTTCATGTTTTTGTTCAAAGGAGAATTTGGATCCTTTGGGAGAGTTTTTACTGCTCATCTGAAATTCTATGGAATGTTACCCAAGCTTATAAAGGAACGCTCCAACATCATGAGATCAAGTAAAAATAAAACTATCAAGCTTACCACCAGAAGCAGTATCGTATGGAATTACTATATTTCGAAACGAAGAAAATTTTCTGAAATTGCACTTTGAATTATGCGAATAACAAGAGAAAGTTGTACCGGACTGATCATTGACATTCAGGGAAAGCTATTTCCTCTGATGACAGATAAGGAGTTACTTCTGGCAAACTGTCAAAAATTGATAGAAGGCCTCAAATTACTGCAGGTTCCATTATTGGTTACTCAGCAATATAGCAAAGGATTAGGTGGAACAATCCAGGAGATAAGTTCACTTCTCGAGCCCTTCATCTTCATAGAAAAAAATACTTTTAGCTGCGTCGATGAAGCTCTTTACATGGAAGCCCTGGAGCGATCGGGGAAATCAACTATCCTGATTTGCGGCATTGAGTCACATGTTTGTGTGCTTCAAACGGCAGTTGACCTAAAGGAAAAAGGATATCAGCCTGTTGTAATAGCCAACTGCATCAGCTCGAGGGATCTCTCCGAAAAGCAAGTTGCCTTGCAGCGGTTTGCTTTGGAAGGAATCCCTGTTTCCACCGTTGAATCGATACTTTTTGAATTAACTCGAACCTCATCAGCTTCTGAATTCAAGGCCATTTCGAAGTTAGTCAAGTAGTTAATGATTTTTCACTTACTTACGATTCGTAAGTTGAAATCGGCACGATTTGTTAAACTCCAATCGGGTTGATATCAACCTCGTGGCTATTCTATTTGGCAAATCAAAATCAAATAATTATCAAATAAATTTTTTGCTAAAATTTTTTTGGCAAGATCAATCCCCTATATTATTCTTATTTTTGTAGCCAAAACAATTGTCAGTTAAAGAATTGCATCATGGAAGTATACAAATTTGGTGGAACCTCAGTCGGTTCAATAGAAAATATGAGATCGGTAATGAAATTAATTGCCGATGGGAAACAGAAAATGGTTGTTTTGTCAGCCATGTCGGGTACGACAAATAGTCTGGTCGAAATTTCTGATTATCTGACTAAAAAGAATAAGGAATCTGCACTTACCCAGATAAGCATTCTTGAAAAAAAATATTACAATGTTGTTTTTGATCTGTTCAAAAGCATTGAGATGAAAGATAAGGGCAAGAAGGTTTTGGAGGAACATTTTGACTTCATTAAAGCCTTTACGACCGGAACTTTTTCAGAGGCAGGAGAAAGAGCAATTCTAGCACAAGGAGAGCTCATTTCAACAGCACTTTTTACTCTTTTGATGCAGGAAGAAGGTTTCAATGCAGCCCTGATACCTGCTCTTGAGTTTATGAGAATTGACGTTGACAAGATGCCGGACAGTCGTTTCATCAAGCAAAAATTGAATGAGATATTGGCATCTACTCCTAAAGCTGATTACTATATAACGCAGGGATTTATTTGTAGAAACGAGCTTGGCGAGATCGATAACCTGCAGCGGGGAGGTTCGGATTACACCGCCACTCTGATTGGAGCTGCCATCAATAGCCGTGAGGTTCAGATATGGACTGATATCGATGGATTTCACAACAATGACCCACGATTCGTCGAGAATACCAAGCGCGTTGATGTTCTTTCATTCAATGAAGCAGCTGAGTTAGCTTACTTTGGTGCAAAAATTTTGCATCCGCAAACTGTTCTTCCGGCAAAAAATAATAATATCCCTGTCAGGTTAAAAAACACCATGAACCCACCAGATCCGGGAACACTTATTACCGGTGAGAGTCAGGGTGCCGGAATCAAGGCCGTTGCTGCCAAAGACGGAATCACAGCCATCAAAATTCGTTCCGGAAGGATGTTGAATGCCTATGGCTTTATGAAAAATATTTTTGAAATATT
>CAIRSO010000196.1 GCA_903881215.1 uncultured Bacteroidia bacterium | reverse complement strand
TTGTGCTTAGTTTGCATTATTGCCCCTAACATTTCTCGATAACCGCCATAGGTCGGCTATTTCTAATTATGGGCGCATTAAAAATTGCGGCATAAACAGTAAAGTTACACCATAATTGCCATATCAGACACACCAGTACTCTTATTATTTTAAGATTTCTTGTTCGGGATTTAGTGACTATTTGACTATTATATTATTTACTCAATGCATTGAGTAAATTATCTCAACATACTGAGATAATTATTATTTTTGTAAAAAAAATGATAATGTTTCAGCGTCCATATTATTCGAAGATTAAGGAAAGACTGGGATTGAAGCGGAAATTCATCCAGGTTCTGATGGGCCCAAGGCAAGTAGGGAAAACTACAATAGTCCGCCAGCTTTTAGAAAAATACTCCTTCCCCTGGCATTATGCATCGGCGGATGAAGCCACCCAGCCACTTTGGCTGCAACAGCAATGGGAGACGATCCGGTTGAAAGCAGGTTCATCCGAATCTTCAGAAGCATTGCTGGTGATCGATGAAATTCAAAAAATTCCTGACTGGAGCAATCAGGTAAAAATTCAGTGGGATAAAGACAGCTTTGATCAGGTTCCAATCAAACTCATACTCCTTGGTTCATCACAATTAATGCTGCAAAAAGGCCTGAGTGAATCGCTGGCAGGACGTTTTGAAGTGATTTATATTCCGCACTGGTCATTTAATGAAATGCATGAGGCGTTTGGCTTCAGGGTTGATGATTTTATCTGGTTTGGCGGGTATCCGGGTCCCGCCGATCTGATCAATGATGAAAGTCGTTGGAAGGAGTATATCCGTCATTCGTTAATTGAAACCACTTTGATGCGGGACATATTATTAATGGTGCGCATTGACAAACCGGTTTTGCTTCGAAACCTGTTCGATCTGGCCTGTTCATTTTCCGGGCAGATACTTTCGTATAATAAGATCCTCGGACAATTGAAGGATGCCGGGAATACGACAACTTTGGCACACTACTTAAAGCTGCTTGAAGGAGCTGGTATGATCAAAGGATTGGAGAAATATTCACCGTCAACGATTCGTCAACGTGCTTCCAGTCCAAAGTTCCAGGTATTCAATATGGCTTTGATGTCGGCGCTGAGCCCAAACCAACACAAGGAAATTGCAGGGCAACCGGAAATATATGGCCGTTGGGTCGAATCAGCGATTGGAGCTCACCTTCTCAATCAATGTACTACAGATCAGGTAAATATGTACTATTGGAGAGAAGGCAACCACGAAGTAGATTTTGTCTTACAAAAAGGAAATAAAACCATCGGGATAGAGGTGAAAAGCGGACGGAATAAATCATCCACCGGTATTCCTGCTTTCTCCCAGCGTTTCAATCCAACAAAAATACTGCTTGTCGGCAGGGAAGGAATACCTATAGAAGAATTCTTCACAATACCGGTTTCCAACTTATTTATTTTTGATTGAGACAATTATACCTTATGGCTTCTAATGCATGCAATGCCTGTGGCATAAAAGGTTGGTTAATTTTTGTTCATCAACATTGCAGGATGTCGCACACATCAGAATAGATTCCTGGTACAATTTTACTTATTCAATTAAAATATTGATCATGTTTCAGCGGAAATAGCAGGAATGGAAAGAAAAGAAACAACCAGCCAACCGTCAAAATAAATGAGGATAAAGCCCATTAAAATGCATCAATTTCAAACAGTTGACTAAAGCCAACTGCAACACAGATGGAAGAAAAAAAAGATCACAAATAAAAATAACATTCATGGATTCACGACCAGGCCGGCGAAATGGCACATCTTGCGAAAACAGGATCCCGATGCAATTCCGGGTTGAAGATGCTGTTTATTATTCCTTTGCTGATGAAGGTTGCATGTAATTCATGGCCCCGGGTTCAGATGGTAATCTGGATCCGGGACTTTTTTTATGCTCATATTATTCATAACAAATTGAA
>CAIRSO010000195.1 GCA_903881215.1 uncultured Bacteroidia bacterium | reverse complement strand
TAGGCACTCTAGGCACTTTAAATACTCTAGGCACTCTTTCTTAAACTTTAGTCACTTTCTCATGAACTTAAAAGATATCCGCACCAATTACTCCATGGCGACTCTCAGTGAAAAGTCGCTTCGTGAGCCTTTCCCACTCTTTGAACAATGGATGGAAGAAGCCATTGAAGGCAAGGTCAGCGAGCCCAATGCCATGATGTTAAGCACAGTCTCCGAAGATCACAAACCTTCGTCGAGGATCGTGCTACTCAAGCTCTTTTCCAGGGAAGGTTTTCATTTTTTTACGAACTACAATAGCAGAAAAGGCAAGGAGATTGAGGCCAACAGCCAAGTAGCTCTGTTGTTTTTTTGGCCCGAACTGGAGCGCGAGGTTCGTATCGAAGGAATTGCGAGTTATTCACCCTCCGAAATATCAGACCAATATTTTAGCGAAAGACCTTACGAAAGCCAAATTAGCGCAATAGTTTCCCCTCAAAGTGAACCGGTCAAAGGTCGCGAAGTGCTCGAACAGCTTTGGAGAAATAAAGAGATCTCCTCCAAAGGCGAAAAACTCGAGCGACCTGCCGGATGGGGAGGTTATTTTGTACAGCCCGAGAGAATTGAGTTCTGGCAAGGGCGTCCTAATCGGCTGCACGACAGGATACTATTTGTGAAAGACGAGGATAAATGGACAGTTTCGCGGCTCGCACCGTGAAAAAAGACTAGGGGACTTGGAGACAGGGAGACGGGGCGAGTGGTTGAAGAATGAAACGGAGAAACAGAGAACCGGTGAAAAAAGACTAGGGGACTTGGAGACAGGGAGACGGGGCGAGTGGTTGAAGAATGAAACTGAGAAACAGAGAACCGGTGAAAAAAGACTAGGGGACTTGGAGACAGGGAGACGGGGCGAGTGGTTGAAATGAAACGGAGAAACAGAGAAACGGTGAACCGGTACCTGAACGGAGCCGAAGGCAAACATTTCAAACCCTACAGACTTTTTAAACAATTCAAACTTCTTTACCCTTTCCGAGTGTTTCGGTAAGGTCGAAGTTCTTTGGCTTTGACGTTGAAGGTAAACGGGCTCTTTTTTCTTCGAGGTTTCTTCTCGTGAAAAGCACCTTTGAAACCGGTATCATCCAATTTTTTCTGCCGGTCCATCTCTCTGGCTATTTCCTGCATCTCGCTTCTGCTCGATTCTACCAGTTCAACCTTTTCAGGGATGGGCAATTCAGTCAGCTCCATCCTGATCAGTTTCTCGATATTTATAAGGTGGAACTCTTCATCCGGCTTCAGAAAAGAAATAGCAACACCTTCATGGTTGGCCCTGGCTGTTCTCCCGATCCGATGGACATAATCCTCGTAATTGGTAGGTAGATCAAAATTGATGACATGGCTGATCATGGAAACATCAATTCCCCGTGCCGAGACATCCGTCGAAATAAGTACACGAACAGTTCCCTCCTTGAATGACTGAATGGCATTGATCCTTGTATTTTGTGCCTTGTTGGAATGCAGTACCCGTACCTCTCCCTCCGTTTTCCGGTCTATCACCTTAAAGACAAGCTCTGCATTCTCTTTGGTGGCACAGAAAATGATCACTCTTTTATACGTTTCGATATCGGTTAGCAGGAAGTTGATCAGGTTCAGTTTACTTCTGAAGTTGGGAAGGCGGTAGTAATATTGCTGCACCTTATCCACGGTAGTAGCAGAAGGTGCCACCTCAACCCTGGCGGGGAAAGTCAGAAATTCGTTGCTAATCAGCTCCACTTTGTCCGAGAATGTGGCGGAGAAAAGCAGGTTCTGTCTTTTGGGCGGGATCACCTCGAAAAGTTGGTTCAACTGTGGCATAAAACCCATGTCGAGCATGCGGTCTGCCTCATCAATAACCAGCGTCTTAATCTTTTTAAACCTGAGGGCACCAACGGTGTAAAGATCCCACAATCGGCCGGGAGTTGCGACAACAATGTCGACGCCCGGTTTCACGAGGTCGGCATGTTTGGTCCAGCCGATGCCGCCAAAAACAGCGGCCGACCTGATATTTGTATATTTTGTCAGTTCTTCTATATCTTCACCAACCTGGATAGCCAGCTCCCTGGTAGGCACCAGAATGAGCGCGCGGGGATCCTCACCTTCGGCTTTTACCAGTTTCATCAGAATAGGAATCAGGTAGGCAGCCGTTTTACCGGTGCCGGTTTGGGCGATTCCCAGGATATCCTGGCCTGATTTGATGACTGGAATGGCCAGTTCCTGTACAGGAGTAGGCTCATGAAAGCCAATCTCTTCCAATGCCTTCATGACCGACTTTCCGATCCCAAAATTCTCAAATGTAGTACTCATTTTATCGATGCTAATTGCTAACAGCTACCGGCTAATAGCTTTTAGCCGGTAGTCGTTGTTTGTTAGCTTGCAAAGTAACAACATTTTAGGCCAACTTGAACACTTTACCGGGGAGGCACTTCACAATACCCGAAAACTCAAGAGCCAGTAACATGGGAGATACCCTGTTCATAGGCAATTCGGTCTGAAGACAAATCAGATCGATGGCGGATGGTCCTTCAGTTTGGAGTAGGTCCACCACTTTTTGTTCATCGGGCAAAAGATCGGTGAATAGCCGTGGTTGACAAGCATCCGCGGAAGCTACACCGGGTTGCCAGTTCATGCAATATTCCAAATCGCCGATGTTCTCAATTAAGCCTGCCCGATTGCTTTTTATCAAAAAATGGCAGCCTTCTGCATAGGTCTCGCCTACCCTGCCGGGAAACGCAAAAAGATCGCGGTTGTAGGAAATGGCTAACTCAGCAGTAAGCAATGCCCCGCCCTTTTTGGCAGACTCCACTACAACCACCGCGTCGGACAAGCCGGCAATGATGCGGTTTCGGCGCAGAAAATTTTTACGATCTATCACAGAATTGCTCATAAAATCACTTACAATTCCGCCGTTTTTTTCGCACATCTCCTGCGCAATGGCTCTGTGGAGCGATGGGTAAACCGTCTCTAACCCATGGGCCAACACGCAAACTGTAGACAAATTATTATGCAACGCTGCACGATGTGCCTGGATGTCGATGCCGTAAGCCAGTCCGCTGATGATTTGAATTTCATAGCCCCTCCCGGCAACAGAAGCCATGAATTTGTCAACGAGCTCCCTGCCGTATGGCGTGGCATTTCTCGTTCCGACGATGCTGATGACCTTGGGACAGTTTAAGTTTGCATTCCCTTTCGAGAACAGCAGAATGGGAGCATCCACGCAGTTCTTTAGCCGTTGCGGATAACTTTCATCCAGATAGAAATGCGCCGTAACATTGTTTCGGCTGATAAATTCCTCCTCTTTGGCAGCCCGCGCCAATACTTTCGATTGCAGAATATTTTTTGCCAGTACGGTGCCAACTCCGGGAATAGTCCGCAGAATTTTCTCCTTCTCACCAAAGACCTGACGGGCATTGCCACAATAAGCGATCAATGATTTTGCCGTGATGCTGCCAATCCCTGGAACCAGGGAGAGGGCAATTTTGTACAGGAGCGCATCCGAAGTGTTTTCATTTTTGTCCATACTTACAATTTACGTGAAATTCATGTAAAAAGGAAAAAATAAGGTCTTTTGTAATTCAACTAAACATTGGCATAATCACATTATTCGGGAGTTCCATTCGCCCCCTCGCCCCTTCGCCCCCTCCATTTTCCTATCTCCGTTTCATCGTTTC
Source organism: uncultured Bacteroidia bacterium (assembly GCA_903881215.1). GTDB lineage: Bacteria > Bacteroidota > Bacteroidia > Bacteroidales > Prolixibacteraceae > CAINVV01. Next base: position 5,621 of record CAIRSO010000195.1, on the reverse strand, counting down.
CCCGTTTCTCTGTTCATTTCCCCATTTCCTTTCTTCGTTTTTTGCGTACTTTTGTTCACATGATAGACCAGGCAACTGTCCAGAGAATACTCGATACCGCTGAAATTACAGAGGTTGTCGGTGAGTTTGTTACCCTGAAAAGGAGGGGAACGAACCTGCTGGGACTTTGTCCGTTCCACAATGAAAAGACGCCTTCGTTCAACGTTTCACCCGCCAAGGGGATTTACAAATGCTTTGGCTGTGGCAAAGGCGGGTCGGCGGTTAATTTTATCATGGAGCACGAGCACCTCAATTTTGTGGAGTCGTTGCGCTGGCTGGCCAAGAAATACCATATCGAAGTTCAGGAGAAGGAGGAACGCCCCGAAGACATCCAGGAGCGCAACGACCACGAAAGCCAGATTATCGTCTCCGAATTTGCCCAGAAATACTTTGCTGCCCAACTCTGGGACAATGAATACGGCAGGGCTGTCGGCCTCAGCTATTTCCACGAACGTGGTTTTAGGGACGAGGTGATCAAAAAATTCGGTCTGGGCTATTGTCCGGATGGGAAAGAACCCTTCACCAATGCGGCTTTGAAGGAGGGATACAAGATGGAGTTCCTCGAAAAAACCGGATTGACCATCAAGCGCGAAGACTGGGTGCGCGACCGGTTTGCCGGAAGGATGATGTTTCCCGTCCATAGCATCTCCGGTAGGGTGATAGCCTTCGGCGGAAGGACCCTCTCCCTTGAGAAGAGCGTGGCCAAATACCTCAACTCCCCGGAGTCGGACATTTACCATAAGAGCCGTGTCGTGTACGGCATTTACCTGGCCAAACGGATGATCATCCAGGAAGACAAATGTTACCTGGTGGAGGGTTACACCGATGTGATCGCCATGCACCAGGCTGGCATCGAAAATGTTGTGGCCTCTTCGGGCACTTCCTTGACGGTCGACCAAATCAGGCTGATCAGGCGCTTTACCAAGAATATCACCATCATTTATGACGGAGATCAAGCCGGGATTAAGGCTTCCCTCCGCGGAATCGATCTGGTGCTGGAGGAGGGTATGAATGTGAAAGTTCTGCCTTTGCCGGAAAAAGAGGATCCCGACTCCTTCTCTAAGGCGATGAGCTCGACCGAATTGTTGCATTATATCAAGGAGAACGAGACCGATTTTATCAAGTTCAAGACCAAAATATTGCTTACCGGAATTGAAAACGACCCATTATCGAGGGCAAAACTGATTACCGATATTGTCAGCTCCATTTCAGTGATCCCGGAGGAGATTGTCCGGACAGAATATCTGAAAGAGTGCAGCCGGCTACTCGAGGTTCGCGAAGATGTGCTTTACAACGAAATCAGGAAACTGAAACTGAAGAAGAATGAGGCACAGACCAGCCGTGACCTTCCGCCGCAGGCAGATCAGAGAACAAATCCTGAACAGCCAAGACCTGCCAGGGTTGTTGTCGCTGAGAACCCTTTCGAACTCGAAGAAAAGGAGATTTTGAGGGTGTTGCTAAAGTGTGGCTCCCTCAAAATATTTGATTATGAGCACGAGGAAAGTGGCGAATGGATTTCAGAAACTGTGGCTGCCTATATTGTGTCTGAGCTGGATATCGATAACATGGTATCCATTAATCCAATTATTCACAACATCTTAGAAGAATACCGTCTGCATATTGGCGAACCTGATTTTGATGCCATGCGCTATTTTACCGTTCATTCCGATCCCCGGATTAGTCAGTTTGCCTCCGACATCATCTCCGAACGGCATCCGCTGAGTCCTTTCTGGGAGCGGGGAGGCAGCCACATCGAAAAAGAGGAGGACCTGTTGCAGGTAGTGGTTCCTAAACTGGTCCGCGAATACAAGCTTCGGGTTGTAACATCCATGATGTCTGAGATTGAAAAGAAATTGAAAATAGCGGATGCTTCCAAAGATTTTGATTTGTCCATGGAGCTGATGAGTTCCTATCAAAAGATTACGGAAATCAAGAAGATCCTCAGCAAACAGCTCGACCGGACTGTTAACCCATACAAATAATCATCCATGATATTTCTCACCGGAGGCACTGGCATGCTTGGAGCACATCTGCTGCTTGATCTGACGAAAAGCGGGAACAAAGTCCGCGCCCTAAAACGGAAAAATTCGGATCTGCCGGTCGTAAAAAAAATCTTCTCCTGGTACACCTCAGATGCCGACCTGCTCTTCGCACAAATTGAATGGATGGAAGGTGATCTGATGGATAGAAACTCCTTGCGCGAAGCCATGAAAGGAGCGGAAACCATCATCCATGCTGCGGCCAAGGTTTCATTTCTTCCCGCCGACAGGGAGTCCATGCTAAGCGAAAACATAGAAGGTACCGCCAATCTGGTAGACCTGGCCCTGGAGCTCAACATTCAACGTTTTTGTCAGGTTAGTTCTATTGCAGCCCTGGGAAACCAGGACTTCGGGATTCCCGTTAACGAAGACCTATCCTGGCAAAATAACAACCAGCGATCCGCCTATTCCGAAAGCAAATTTCAATCCGAGATGGAAGTCTGGCGAGGGATTGAAGAGGGGTTGCAGGCTGTCATTGTCAATCCTTCGGTGATTCTTGGTCCGGGGAAATGGGAAAGCGGCTCGCCACGCTTTTTTCATACCATTCGCAACGGCATGAAATTTTATACAACCGGAAGCACCGGATTTGTGGATGTCAGGGACGTGTCTCTTGCCATCATCGGATTGTTGCAATCGAAGGATTGGGAATCCATTAAAAACCAGCGATACATCCTTTCCGCGGAGAACCTCTCCTACCGGGAAGTATTTGACCGCATCGCGGTAGCTTTGAACCAACAAAAACCAACCATCCGGGCTAACCGGATTCTTCTTCAACTTGGTTGGAGAGCCTCGAGGCTTGTTTCTCTGTTAACAGGCAAAGAACCCGCTCTGACAAAAGAAACTGCCCGCAGTGCCGGAAAGCATTCCCAATACGACGGATCAAAAATCGCCAGAACGATAGATTTCAGTTATACTCCGATTGAGAAAACCATTCAGGATATTGGGAAGATATATTTGGAAGATTGTAAATATCCTTCGTGAAATTACAATATTACACAGAGGAAGAAGGAGAAGCACAGAGATACACAGAGAATTTGAAAAGTATTATTTTCTCTGTGTAACTCTTCTAACCTCTGTGTAACTCTGTGTAATATTATGTAAGAGCATTCTGCAAATAATTTCCCTGCTTGTAGCGTTTCACACCTCTGTCAACGTATGGACTGCAAACAACTTTTAGTCGAAGGGAAATGAAGAAAGTCTTGTACTTCATGTTAATGCTCACAATAGTTTTGGCGATAACCTCCTGTAAAAAAGAGTCGTCAGAGGTTTTTAACAGTAGTTTCGCAAAAGCTGACTTTAACTTCCTAAAAAGCACACAGGCTTCAAATGAGGCCAATCAACTGCGCTCTTCGGACTATTCTGCCGCCTTCGAAATTTCGAAAGTTGACAGGAACAAGGAGATGCTGCATATTACTGTAACTTACCAGGAGGGTTGTGGTAACAGCAAATTTGACCTGATATGGAATGGGCTGGTCATGGAATCCTATCCTGAGATGATTATTTTATATGTAAGAAGGTCATCCGATTGCGGAGTAGATTTAAAACCCGCTTCCAGGGTTCTGTCGGTCAATCTGGCTCAATACCTTGGTGATGCTGCATTGGCACAAAGAGTAAAAATCATCTTGTGCAACACCTCAAAAAAAGCGAATACAGAAAATTCCGATATTCCGGTTTCAAGTAATTAAGTAATTTAAGCGGGAAGAATTTATCAATCAAAATGCATTTTGGAAAGTCATAAAGAGGAGAACATAGAATTTATTATTCATGGTTGTATCAAAAAGAATGAAAAGTACCAGGAGCTCCTGTACAAGAAATTCTTTGGGTATGCCTTAAGTGTTGCGCTTATCTACAATCACCAAAGATATGAAGCACTTGAGGTTGTGAATGATAGTTTTGTGAAGGTGTTTTCGAAAATTGGGAAATATGACATTTCAAAACCATTTAAGGGGTGGCTGCGCAAGATTGTGATCAACACATCCATCGATAATTTAAGACAAAACAGCAAGAATTACCAGTTTGTTGAACCGGAGAAATACGCCATTCAAGACGAAACGCCCAATGTGATCAACCATCTGGCAGCGCAGGATATCATTGAAATCCTGAACCATTTACCCCACCTCCATAAAACTGTATTCTGTCTGTACGAAATTGAAGGCTACAGTCATGATGAGATCGCCGAACAACTTGGAATACCGATAAGTTCGTCGAGAGTCTATTTAACACGAGCCAAAAAACAACTTAGGGAATTGTTTCCGGTTAATTATTTACAGGAATGAAGAAGAAAGAAACAACCGAAAGCGAAATTATTGCGCACATCAAGCAGTCCCTGGAGAATTACGAAGAGGCGTATATCCCGGGCTCCTGGGAGGGTTTTGTGCAAAAAAGAGCAATCAACAAAAGAAAACTCTTTCTGCGAATTGCCTCGGGCATCGGAGCCTGTCTGCTGGTGGGATTCATCGGTTTCAACCTGATCGACTTTGATCGCCGCGAAACTTCGAGGATCCTTCCTGAACAAACGGCTAAAACTACCGTTGAAACGCCCGACTCCAGGATTAAACCCACGGAAAAATCAACCACAGTCGTTGCGCAAGTTAAAACCTCTGACAAACACTTCGATTCCGTCACGCCTGCATCGAAGCCGATTGCTTTGCAAAAGGAAGATAAAATTGTAGCCAAAGAAAATAATACGGAAGGTCAGATGACCATTGCAGTTGCAACCAACGACTCTGTCAAAAAGGTTGCTGCCCTTGCGGTGGGGATAAACCAGCCATCGAAAAATATGACTGACACGGTAAAAATCAGGGTGGATACTACCAGAAGCCAAATTACCAAAACCTATCCGTTTACTCCGCTTCCGGAAGAGAAACAAAAGCTTGCAGCCACAACCGGAAGAAAAATTCGGTTCGGTGTCAACTTCTCACCCGGTGTCAATACAACACAGTCGGCCAGTGCGTTGAATTACATGGGGGGCGTTAGTGCCGATATCCCGCTCTCTTCCAAGTTCCAGTTATCGACAGGATTACAAATTGAGAATCAAAGTATTGTCAAGGAATTTCCAAGCATTGCGGCCTCATCGAGCGCACCGCTGAATCAGACCAGAACGAAGCTGATCAACCTGGATGTTCCGGTGAATATTACCTGGACATTCGTCTCTGAAAAATCACACTCCTACTATATTTCGGCCGGATTATCTTCGATGGTCTACCTGAAACAGGAAGACAAGAATACCAACTATTCGCAGTTGATGGTTCAAACTTCTTCCATGGTTGCCGGGGATGAGGTGAAGTCCTACAGCGTCATGGAGCAGGTGTCGGTCACCCAAAACAGGGTCACCCCACTACAACCATTTGATTTTGCAGGTCGCATCAACTTTATGATCGGATTTGAGAAAAAGCTTTCAGACAAGCTGTTTATACATTTCGAACCTTATACAAAAATTCCCACCTCCGGACAGGCTCCGGGAAGCTTGAATCACACTACTTCAGGAATAAATTTCAAAATTTCATTTTAGCCTGGCCACAAAAGAGCCGCCCCACCGGGCGG